>NZ_JBFBLA010000027.1:1757-62661 GCF_040702485.1 Arthrobacter sp. NPDC080031 | reverse complement strand
CTGGGAAAACTCACGCCCATCGAATATGAAACAATCAACCGGACCGCGCTCACAGCGGCCTAAGACCCCGAGTCAACAAAAGCCGGGGCAGTCCCGACGGCTATCCCGTCGTTCCCGCTCAAGCGGCGTGCACAACAGGCTGTCTACATAGATCACGTTTCGTCCTTTGCTAGTTCTGCTGAAGTGTTCACAGCGCTGTCGCGACTACAACGTCCGTGTCCCGGTCAGGGTCCAGGAAGCCTTTAAGTTCCTCGGCCTCGAATAGTCGGGTGAGCTGCTGGCCCGGAACGTACACGTCTTTCACGGTTCCGGTGTGCTGGCGGGAAAGCGGAGTGTCGGGGTAGAGCCCGGCGTTGCTGGGGTAGTACACGGCCCACCAGTCCTGCGCAGAAACCTCAACGCCAGCTTGCATAAAGGCGGTCAGCGCGTCCCGGTACTTTGCGTGCGAAATGGCTTCGGCTGCTCCCACTGCTGCAGTGAAGCTGAGCTCATGGCCATTCGACGCTGGTGCTTCCAGAGTGATTCCGTACCGCGCCAGTGCCAGTTGAAGGCCGGCGGTGGCGGTATCCTCGCTGACCGCGGTGAGACTCACTGCCAGACCCTCTTTGGTAGCTTTTGCCGCGATGAGATTGACCAGGACGTGTCCAACGACGATGAGGCTTTGTCCCCCGCAGTCCACGACTAAGGCGTGTTCATCCGAGAAGTGGGTCGGTGTTACCCAGGCAGGGGCGTTTCCCTCGGCGTCAATGAGCCCGGCAAGGACTCGGCCGAAGCTTCCCACGGCGGCGGGGTCGGCCATGGCAGCTGTGATGAAGAAATCCCGGGCGCCCTGCCAGGATCCGGCGGGTACGTTAAGCGCCTGCATTGCGCGTCCAGAAGCGAGCCTTGCCTCTCTGAATTTCACCGTCACCCTCTCAGCGGCGGCGTGAGGAGGTGGAACGATTGCCGTTTGCTTGGGGGTAAGCTTTGCCTGCGTGGGGCTCGATGGGGCCGTGCCGGTAGTCTTTGGGGAACTGACCGGGTGCACTGTGGCCGGGCCAACATTCGGCGGGGCTGGGTGGTACGTCCACCACCACGACGTCGCATCAACGCTCTCCAGCTCGTCGCGGTACGGCGCACCTTCGTAAATGAGTCCAAGGACGGCCCGGTTCAGATAGTCCTCGGTGCGGTCCAGGCCGTGCACAAACGCGTTCATGAGTCGCACAAGCCAGACCGGAACGAAGTCGATGTCATGCGGGTCCGCGTGTGGAACAGAAAAGGGATGCTCACGCAAAGAGTAGACGAGGCGTGTGATGTGCTCAAGATCCGGATGCGCCGAGAGGACTGATCCGATGGGTGCGTCCTCGGGGAGGACGGACAGCACATCAATGAGTCTGCGGATGTCTACCGGGTAGTCAGGAACGACTTCATTCGATCCTGGAACTTCCTCGCCGGGGCCTGAACGCGGCTCCTCGGCCGCGCGCGACTGGTACCAAACCCGGTCGCGGTATTCGTCATCATTCAAAGGTATGGATGAGGCCCAGGCAAACGTCCTATTGACAGCCTGGCAGATAGATGACAACGGCGTGCGCGGATCCAGAGCCAGAATCTCATCAAACCGGAGGCGGGACTCGGCCAGCTGGTCACAGTATTCCGGGTCCAGCTCCAGTAACAGAGTGTGCAGCGAGTTCAGGGCCTCCGGGGATATTCTTCCCCGTACCGCCCGGTGGGCGGCGGCCAGGAGCGTCTCATTCTCCCGGGTTGGGATCGTTCCGCGCCGTGCTGCACGAACCGCGGCACGGACCCGTCGCAAGTCGGCTGCAAGCTCGTAACTTCCCGTGAATACTCGATACCGCGTATCTTCCATCGTGCGGTATCGGATAGTCCGCTCCAGGAGCTTTTCCAGTCGGTCGATGCGCGGATCATCGCCGGCGATCGGCGTCGTCAGGACGTGCTTTAGCACGTCAATGTATGTGCTGATATAGGCGTGGATGAGGAATGGTCGGTTGTAAACGAACATGACCAGCCCCAGCGCGGAGCCGTTGCCGACGCCAATTAGTCGCTTCACTGCTGGAGCGAGCTTAACCGCCGTTCCCGGTGAGTCGATACGGGCCAACTCTTCGACAACGTCTACAGAGAGTTCACGCATGAGGTATGCCGAGAGCATCTGTGCGTGGTACGAGATGGCAAGCGGGTGGTTGTCGGGAAGAGCAGCAAACGGTGTTGATCCGAAGGTACCGTTGCCGTCAAGCCCGGTGTTCCGCATGAGATAGCCCACGCGCTTCAGTTCGACCGCATCCGGCTGGTGGCCCTCCGCCAGACTGTCGCGTACCTGCCGGAACATGCGCACGCTCTGGTTCGACCGCATCCATATCAGGGTGCCCAGCGGTGCCCGGCCCTCGTATAGCTTCGGCATTTCAGCCTCGGTGACCCGGACCTGCTCCTCCGTGGCTATCCCGTCGATGAGCGACCCGAACATGTCCCAGGACGTTCCGATAATTCGGCCCGTGCGGTTCTCACCCCTTGGCTCACGCAACCAAGCTACAAACGTCACCGGGCCCTTGGGGGTGGAAACCGTGTAGCGGGCAGTCCCGTTTCCACGCGGATCTAGCTTCAGATAGTCACAGGTGATTCGCCACCGCTCGTCGGCCATCGTCCGCAGGAAGCTGCGGGCGGCGCTGATACGGGTCGGCTGGAGTGCCCCGAGGTTTCGCGGATCCATCATCCGCTCGGGCGTGAAGTACTCCGCGAGACTGAGATCGTCCATGTGGATGTTTCGCTTCCTTTTAGGAATGTCATGCAATGTTTGACGCATGTCGTGTATTATGTGACATAAATATAGCGCGGCGGTGTGGCTGTGCCAAGTGTGAATTTGCGCGTTCCTGCGGTCGACCGGATCATCGCCCAAAGAGATAGCGTCGAGTCACAGGAAGAAGGGAAATATCGATGGCCAGAGAAATCGCCCTGCAGACGGTCGTTAAGACGATCCGGGTGCTGGAAGCCCTAGTGCACATGAATGAGCCGTCAGTAGGCCCCTCCAGGCTTGCTCAGGAACTGGGCTGGACACGGGCAGCGGCGCATCAGTACCTTGCCAGCCTCGCTGAGGCGGGCTGGCTGCAACAGGATGCCGATCGAAAGTATCAGCTGACGGGGAAGGCTTCGGTTTTTGGCCGTTACGCGATTGAACGTGCTGGCGCACCGGCCCAATTGGTGTCTGTCATGCCTGCACTGGTGGACCGGCTGAATGAGGCCATTTCATTCGCGGTATTGAATGGCGAAGAAGCCGTAATTATCGAGCGGTACGAGCCCCGCCGATCCTTCGCCGTCCAGCCAGGTGCAGAGCGGCATATGAAGGTGACTGAATCGGCCTCCGGACGGGTGTTGATTGCCTTCGATCCCCGTGCACCCGAAAGCCTCATCCGCGCAATTGAAGACCAGTTGGAACCCATCCGGAGCAAAGGCTTTGCGTATCACCGCGGCGAATGGATGGATGACATTGTTGAAGCCGTCGCCGTACCCATCCTCCGAGGTACGGAATGCCTGGGAGCACTTAGTGCCGTCGCCCCAGACGGGCGCATGGATGTAGACGATGCTGCGAAAGTTCTGCTCAGCGCCCGGAAGGACATCGAGGCGGCCCTTACTCTCGGAATCCCAGGGTATGAAGCTCAAACTATCCGCCACGGCAGCCGTCAGTGACCGAAGTTAGAGGTCCCACCACACAGCGCCAGCTTCCCCGGACCGCTGCATCCAAGGAAGCCCTGGAAAACAGGCGCCTGATGGGACGGCCGCCAGGCGGAAAACTGAACGCCCCAAAAATCACTGCAGCTGCTCTTGCCCTAATTTACGACTCCGGCTATCAAGGCCTCACCATGGCTGCCTTGGCCCGCAACCTCAACGTGTCAGTGTCAGCCCTCTACAACCACGTGACTTGTAAACAGGACGTCTTGCGGCTGCTCGAAGAACACCTCATCGTCCAGGTCAAAGTCTCCGCCTTCCGCAGCTCAAATTGGGAAGACGCCATTTACTGCTGGGCCCGGAGCTATCGGGATGCCTTCGCCAAGCACACGCCGCTGATCCCGGTCATTGCAGTCCTCCCGGTGATGGGGGCACCCAAGACCCTCGCCATGTATGAAGAAGTCACTACCGGCCTCCTCAAAGCGGGATTTCGCGAAGACCGTATCATCCCGATCATCGCCGCAATAGAAGCCTTCATCTTCGGCGCAGCCTTGGACGTGAACGCACCTGAAGGAATATTTAACCCCGGCACTTTGGCACACCAAGCTCCCACCTTCACCGCGGTCCAGGCCTACCACGAGTCCGGTCGCACCACAGAGCAGCGCTCCGACGCCGCTTTCCGGCTCGGCCTCGAGGCTCTTATCAAAGGACTCGGCGCCTTCCGTTTGTAGTTCAGGCGCATGTCCGGGCAGCAGCAGTTCGATTACCGGCGGGAAGGAACTAGCATCGTCACCGCTGCCCCGCGCGGCCTCATAGGGGAGTGGCTCGGGAAGGGGCGTTTAAATGAAGATCGGCTATGCCCGCGTCTCGACAAACGACCAGGACCTGACCGCCCAACGAAACGCTCTCCTGGCCCTTGGTGTTGAAGAGAAGCAGATATTCGTCGATCACGGACTGACGGGAGCTAACCGTGTGCGCCCTGGGCTCCGTGAAGCGATGGCGGCGTGCCGAGCCGGCGATACGCTCGTGGTGACCAAGCTCGACCGGTTGGCGCGCTCCCTTCTGATGCCAGGGACATTGCCGACGAGCTGACGGCCAAAGGGGTAGTTCTTAGTCTCGGCGGCAACAGCCACGACCCGACTGACCCGGTAGGCCGGCTGCTGTTCAACGTCGTGGGAATGGTGGCCGAGTTTGAGGCGGATCTGATCCGGATGCGGACTCGCGAAGGGATGGCCGTCGCCAAGGCGAAGGGGCGGTTGAAAGGTAAGCAGCCCAAATTGTCCAAGTCGCAGCGGAAGCATCTTCTGACACTGCACGACGCCGGCGAACATACGCAGGCCGAATTGGCCGAGCTGTTTCGGGTGTCACGGACGACGGTATACCGCGAGATCCAAAGGCGCACCATCTGAAGACCGACGCGGTGCCGACTCTTAGGAGCGCCAGATAGCGCTGCAAAAGACCGCCATTTAGCGTTGCGATTCACACCGCAGAACCGCACGTCAAACCGGGGTTGTCGCGGGGGGGGGCGGACTTGCGGGCGGCGACGAGGCGTGACATCCGGGAGAGTTATACCGCCGAATTGGGAGCTGCCATCCGACGAGATCTGAAGGATCCGGACTTTGTCGGTGTCCAAGACCGCCACTGCTTGGCTGACATCTTGAATGGCAGGTGATCCTGCAACCACGGCACCGTCCGCTGGAGCAGTTCACCGTCAGCGTCTGGGATGCAAAGATCGATCCCCAGTCGGGCACTGTTATCGAGTATTAGGCTAAGATCGCTGGTTCCTAGGGGAACGCTCCACACATATTCAGCCCCGGCGAATCGCTCAGTGTCCTGGCCGGGTAAGACCTGTCCCGTCCCCGGGTCAACGATCCGGAAACTCGACTGCGCGCGGAACCAAATCGGCGCCATCCCCCACTGATTCGTAGGCTGAGGATAGATTTCGTCGAGCAGTTCAAGGGCCTCGTAAACCCGATTGGCCGGGACAGCGACCCGCTTACCTTGACCGAACCGGCGCTCTAGTTCAACCTCAAGATCAAGCTGCCGGGGAAGTTCTGGCACCTCGTGCACCTCGAAGGTGTATTTGTTAGGTTTCACCAGTTCGGTACAGGTCTCCAGAAAAGACGTCGTTCGTTCGTAAGCGACCCGCCGCGACATGCGGCCAAGCGAATGGGCACCCCCACTCCCAATTGGAAGCCCAACGTAAGTGACAGCAGAGCAAGCAACGTCGGTCATCCGGCTAGCCTAGCGGGACGCGTCCTTCGGTGCCCTCTTGGTGCTCTCGCGGGCGCCTGTTGCTGGCTTGAACTTGGCGTTCTCATATCGCACGACCCTGCGCCTGTCCGCTCAAGGATGGCGAGTTCAATCGGTCGTTGGATGCGGCTACGCGCGGCATACCCAGAAAAAGCTCCCGCCGTAGTTGAGGATTGAGCCATGACAGCACGCAACCGCAGCCTAACCGGCGCCGTGAACTACAAGCAGACTCGGTCCGTGCCTGTGATCCAAAGTGCATCCTCATGAAGCAGATGAGGCTCCGGTACGCCGGAGCGTGTCGGCTGTGCGGTGCCTCTCTTCCGGCCGGGACAGAAGCGATCTACGAGAGCGAGACGAAGACCGTCCGCTGCTTGGGATGTGCCGCCGGGGCTGCTGAAAACATGTACCCCGACCTGGAACCACCTTCTAATGCGTCGTTGTCCACTGAGCCCGGAGTAGCCGGTTCGTCCGCCCGACGCGAATATGAGCGCCGCAAGACGAAGGACGAAGAAAAGCTCCGCGAGAAATGGGGTCGCTTCGGCGGCCTCGCAGTCGCCCTCTCTGACGAGCGGCAGCACACCAAGTCCTGGGACCGAGGTGCGATCGGTGAGGAACGCCTCGGCGCTCGGCTAAATGCCCTGGCCACCGATGACCTCGCTGTCCTTCACGACCGGCGCATCCCCGGCTCGAAGGCCAACATCGACCACATCGCCATCACTCCCGGTGGAATCTGGGTGATCGATGCCAAGCGGTACAAGGGACGGCCTGAACTGAAGATCGAGGGTGGCATCCTTCGCCCACGCGTCGAGAAGCTCCTCGTTGGCCGGCGTGATTGCACGAAACTGGTTGATGGGGTGCTCAAACAGGTCGACGTCGTGCGCGACCTCGTCGGGGATGCTCCGGTCACCGGGGCGCTGTGCTTCATCGAAGCAGACTGGCCCCTGATCGGGGGCGCGTTCTCGACTCGTGGCGTTCACGTGCTTTGGCCGAAACGGTTGGCCAAAGTGCTTATGGAGCAGACAGCCGGCGACGTTGATGTGGCGAGGACGCGTGAGTCGGTAGCCTCGCGGTTCAAGCCGGCGTGACATCAGGTGACCACGTTCGAAGCTGTTCGGAAGCACGCTAAGGGATCGCCTTACGGGGGCTGGCAGATGGCATGGATTCGGAGAACCTTCGCAAGCTTGCCGGCGCCGACCACGGGGCTCCTAACGACATCCGCGAGTTATGGACAGCAGCCCTAAAGGACCTGGGGCTCCAGCGCATTCCAGTTGAAAAGCGTTGGCCTCTGATCTGGGCATATGAACCAGCCACATGGAAAGCCGGCGAGCGAGCCAAGGGGCAAGCCCTCCGAGAGACCCATGACTACCTTCGAGCAGTCGAATATGCCGCCCGGGACGCAGAGGTCATCAGGGGAGCAGCCACCGACGCATCGGCGGCGCCCAAGTTGCCCACGTCCAGGCCGAAGCAGTGCTGCATCTGATCACGGATCATTTCCGCGGTTGGGCTTGAAGATGTGAGCGCGCGTCGGCGAAAACACCCCAAAGGTGAGCGCGCGTCGGCGAAAACACCCCCAAAAGTGAGCGAGGGTCGGGCGGGAGCTCCCTACGCCGGCGGCGCCGTAGATTGGCGGACCACAAGGTGCGTGGCGAGCTCCACCCGTCGAGAGTCCACTGCGTCACCCCGCATTTGTCGGAGCACGAATCGCAGGGCGGCGCGGCCCATTTCCTGCAGCGGCTGGGACACGGACGTCAGCGGAGGGACCGATTCCTCCGCTTGGTAGGTTCCGTCGAATCCCACCACGCTGATGTCCTCAGGGATGCGGATCTTTTGACGGCGCGCCTCGGCGAGCACGCCCAAGGCAATACTGTCGCTTGCGGCAAAGATGGCCGTTGGGCGCTCTTGAAGTTGAAGCAGGGTTTTCATTCCCGCCACACCGTTCTCGGAGCGGAAGGGTCCCGAGAGGATGTAACGCTCCTCGACAGCCACCCCTTTCGCCATCAATGCGGCCATGTAGCCGTGCAGCCGGGCCTGGTTGCATTCGGCGGCTTCCGGCCCACCCAGGTAGGCGATCCTGCGGTGTCCTAGATCCAGCAAGTGGGCCGTGGCAGCCTTGCCGCCGGCCCAGTTGCTGGCGCCGACGCTGACCACGTCACCCGGTGGCGGGTTCAGCGGGTCGATGACAACGATAGGTATCTGCCGCCGTCGAAATGGATCCAGCTGGGCCGAACTGAACGCCGAGGTCACCACGATCATGCCGCTCCGGCCTTCGTCGACAATTCGCTGCGCCCTCTGCTCGGGGCTTAGCGTCGACGCCGATTGCTGGCTGGTGATGTTGAGCAGGACTTCGACGTCGGAGGCGGCCGCGTGCTCCAGTACGCCATTGAGCACTTCCACTCCATACGCCGAGTTCAAGGTGTCGAGCACGACCTCCACGACGGGCCGGCGGGCGGCGACGTTTTTTCGCTGAAGCGGTGACTTATATCCCGTCCGCTCGAGCGCGGTCAGAACCTTGGCGCGCGTGCCGGCGGCAACGTCCTCGCGCCCATTGACGACCTTCGATACCGTCGGCATCGAGACGCCCGCCTCCCGGGCGATGGCAGCCAATGTCACCTTGGCGGGACCTTCATTGCTGGCCATGCAACCTCAACTCTTTCGAAATATTTCGTCGAGACAAGTTTGACCGGCACGGCAAGCAGAGTCAATCTCTATTTCGTAAGAGAGTTGAACTTTATTATCCGAATCGCCTTGACGGTGACCCACGCCACAGCTAAATTTGCCTAACGGACCGAAAATGTTCTCGAAATATTTCGATGATTCGGATCAAGCATATTCAGCGGCAGTGCAGCCTCGCTCCCCGAAGGCCGGACTCCCGAAACCAATAGCCGGGCAATCAGCGTCGAGCCCGGAGGACGAATGGAATTGCAAATGGTAAAACTCGCGTTGCGCTCAGCAGCGATCGCCGTCACTGCTGCGGCCGTATCGATCTCCCTCGCAGCTTGCGGATCAAGTGGACCGTCAAGTTCGGCAGGAAACGCCGATTCGGCCACCATGTGGGGCCTTACGGGCGGTAACCAGCCCGTACTCCAGAAGTCCATCGATGCATGGAACAAGGCTCACCCGGACGAGGCCGTCAAGCTCGACTTCTTCGCGAACGACGCGTACAAGACCAAGGTGCGCACCGCCGTCGGCGCCGGCCAGGGGCCCACCTTCATTTACGGTTGGGGCGGCGGCGTCCTGAAGTCCTATGTCGACGCCGGCCAAGTGGCCGATCTTTCGGACTTCGTAGCGTCAAACCCCGATGTCAAGAACCGCTACCTGCCGTCCGTGCTCAAGAACGGCGTGATCGACGGCAAGACGTATGCCCTGCCCAACAACAACGTGCAGCCCGTCGTTCTGTACTACAACAAGGAAGTCTTCGACAAGATCGGCGCGCAGGCACCCAAGACCTGGGACGAACTGATGGCCCTGGTGCCGAAGTTCAAGGCAGCAGGCATCGCTCCCTTTTCCTTGGGCGGCCAGTCCAAATGGCCAGACTTGATGTGGCTCGAGTACTTGGTGGAGCGCATCGGCGGACCCGACGTCTTCGCGAACATCGCCGCCAACAAGCCCGGCGCCTGGTCCGATCCCGCCGTCAAGGAAGCCCTGAGCAAAATCCAGGAACTGGTGGACGCCGGCGGATTCGCCAACGGCTTCTCCTCCATCGCCGCCGACAGCAACGCGGACCAGGCCCTCCTCTACACCGGCAAGGCCGCCATGATCCTGCAGGGCGGCTGGATCTACCAGGGCATGAAGAAGGATGCCGCGGACTTCGTCAAAAACGGCAAGCTGGGCTACATCACGTTCCCGAGCGTTTCCGGCGGCAAGGGCGATCCGGCCAACGTCGTGGGCAACCCCTCCAACTTCTGGTCGATCTCTTCCAAGGCCACTGACAGCCAGAAGAAGGCAGCACTCGACTACGTCAAGAGCGGGATGTTCACCGACGCTGACACGCAGGCCCTCATCGACTCCGGCGCTGTTCCCGTGACCACGGGCATCGAAAGCAAGCTGGCCGCATCGCCGGACAAGGACTTCCTGAGCTATGTGTACGGCATGGCCAAGAACGCCCCCAGCTTCACGCTCTCTTGGGACCAGGCCCTCAGCCCCGCCCAGGGGGACGCCATGTTGGCGAACCTGGACCAGATCTTCCTGAAGAAGACCAGCCCCGATCAGTTCGTCTCAACCATGAACGCAACGATCGGAAAGTAACCAGTGTCTACCTCAACCGGTTCTTCCCGGCGGGTCCTTGAAAAGGGCCCGTCGGGGTGGCTGGCCGCACCAGCCCTCGTCTTCTTCCTCCTTTTCGCCATCATCCCGCTCTTCGGCGTGCTCTTCCTCAGCTTCACCAAATGGGACGGGCTGGGCGAAATCAAGCTGGACGGCTTGTCGAGCTGGACCACGGTCCTGACTGATCCCGTCACCGGCAATGCGCTGTGGGTCACCGCCAAGATCATGTTCTTCTCGTTCATCGTCCAGGCTCCCATCAGCTTGCTCCTCGGGGTCTTCACGTCCGCATCCCAGAAATACCGCGCGGCCCTCGCCGTCCTCTACTTCGTGCCGCTGCTGCTGTCCTCCGCGGCCGTCGCCATCGCCTACAAGGCCCTCTTGGACCCGAACTTCGGCCTTGGCCCGGGCCTGGGCCTTCCGTTCCTGGCCCAGGACTGGCTCGGCAACTCGGACCTGGTGCTGTTCGTCGTCGTGTTCGTCATCGCATGGCAGTTTGTCCCGTTCCACACGCTCATCTACCAAGGCGGCGTACGCCAGATCCCGGCGTCACTGTATGAAGCGGCCCAAATCGACGGTGCCGGGCGCGTCCAGCAGTTCTTCGCCATCACCTTGCCCCAGTTGAAGTACACCATCATCACCTCTTCCACCCTCATGGTGGTGGGCTCACTGGCTTACTTCGACCTCGTCTTCGTCCTCACCGGAGGTGGCCCCGGTTACTCCACAAGGCTGCTGCCCCTGCACATGTACCTAACCGGCTTCAAGGCCAACGACATGGGAGCGGCGAGCGCCCTGGGCGTGATCCTCGTGGTGATCGGCCTTGCCTTGGCCCTCCTCCTGCAAAGACTCGGTGGCAAGAACCGCAACGCAAGCCAATTGGAAGGTGCCTGATGGCTTCCACAACCCAGATTCCCGCACCGCCGGCAAGACGCACCGCGCCAAGCAACAAGCAAGGCCACAATCATGGCCCCCGAGCAAAACGGGCCAAGGGGCCCGGCCGGCTCCGTCCCAACTACCTGGGCGGCCTCGGCGGCTGGCTTTGGCTGGCGATCATCATCGTTCCCATTTACTACGTAGTGGTGACCAGCCTGAAGAACCAAGCCGGGTTCTTCACCTCGAACCCGATGATGCCGCCCACCGAACCGACGTTGGACAACTACAAGCTGGTCCTGGACAACGACTTCGCGATGTACTTCGCCAACAGCCTGATCGTCACTGTGGGCAGCGTCGTGCCGGCACTCTTGGTCTCGTTCATGGCCGCCTACGCCATCGTCCGGGGCAAGGGCCGCTTCCTGACGTGGACGAACAACACGTTCCTCCTTGGCCTGGCGATTCCCTTGCACGCCACGATCATCCCGATCTATTGGATGATCACCAAGGCCCATCTCTATGACACTTTGTTGGCGTTGATCCTCCCCTCGATCGCGTTCGCCATTCCCATATCCGTGCTCATCCTGAGCAACTTCATGCGAGATGTTCCCAACGAGTTGTTCGAGTCCATGCGGCTCGACGGCTGCTCGGACTGGGCCATGATGTGGCGCCTCGCGCTGCCCATGACGCGGCCCGCCGTCGTGACCGTAGGCATCTACAACGCGCTGGGCGTCTGGAACGGCTTCCTCTTCCCGCTGATCCTGACCCAGAGCCCGTCCACCCGCGTGCTTCCGCTGTCCTTGTGGACCTTCCAGGGCGAGTTCAGCGTCAACATCCCCGCGGTGCTCGCTTCCGTGGTGCTCGCCACCTTGCCGCTGCTGGTCATCTATGTGGTGGCCCGCCGCCAGCTGCTCAGCGGGCTGACCGCCGGATTCAGCAAATAGCCAACGCCCGATTGAAATACGCGAAAGGAACACAATGACCACCGCAAAGCCCTTGCGCGTCGGCATGGTCGGCTACGCCTTCATGGGTGCCGCCCACTCCCACGCCTGGCGGACAGCGCCGCGGTTCTTCGATCTCCCGCTGGACCCCCAGCTCACCGCGCTGTGCGGCCGGAACGACGACGGCGTCCGGGCCGCCGCGGGCAAGCTCGGCTGGGGATCGGTGGAGACCGATTGGCGCCGGCTGCTCGAACGGGACGACATCGACCTCATCGACATCTGCACCCCGGGCAACACGCACGCCGAGATCGCGATAGCGGCCCTCGACGCCGGAAAGCACGTACTGTGCGAGAAGCCCTTGGCCAATTCGGTGGCGGAGGCAGAGCGCATGACCGAAGCCGCCCAGGCCGCAGCTCTTCGTGGCGTGTTGTCCATGTGCGGGTTCAGCTACCGCCGCACTCCCGCGTTGGCCCTCGCCAAGCGGATGGTCGAAGAGGGCCGCCTGGGAAACATCCGGCACGTGCGGGCGCAGTACCTGCAGGATTGGCTCAGCGACGAAAACGCCCCCATGACGTGGCGACTGGACAAGTCCAAGTCCGGGTCCGGCTCTTTGGGCGACATCGGGGCACACAGCATCGACGCAGCGCAGTGGGTGACCGGGCAAAAGATCACAGGCGTTTCCGCGCTCCTGGAAACTTTCGTCCACGAGCGGCCGTTGGCCGGTGACCTCGTGGGCCTCGGCGGACACGGCGACGTCCGCGCGGATGCGCCGCGTGGCACGGTCACTGTCGATGACGCCGCCATTTTCACGGCAAGGTTCGACGGCGGCGCTACTTCATCGGGCGCCGTCGGGGTCTTCGAGGCCACGCGTTTCGCGCTGGGACGGAAGAATGCCATGCGACTGGAAGTCAACGGGACGAAGGCATCCCTCGCGTTCGACTTCGAAGAAATGAACGTCCTGTCCTTCTACGACGCCGCCGAATCGCCCGATGCCGGGTTCCGCCGGATTTTCGTCACCGAACCCGAGCACCCCTACGTCGGCCATTGGTGGCCCACCGGGCATGGCCTCGGATACGAACATGGCTTCACGCACCAAGTGGTGGACCTCGTGACCGCGCTCGGCGCAGGCGAGCAACCCTCGCCGTCGTTCGCTGACGCATTGCAAGTGCAAAAGGTGCTGGCCGCCGTGGAAGCCAGCGCCGCAGAGTCCAGCCGCTGGCAGAAAGTCTAGGAGGGAACCCCGATGAAAAGACCCATCACACTGTTCACCGGCCAATGGGCCGATCTGCCCTTCGAAGAGGTCGCCCGGCTCGCGGGCGAGTGGGGCTTCGACGGGCTGGAAATCGCCTGCTGGGGCGACCACCTGGACCCCTACCGTGCTTCCGTCGACGACGGCTACGTGCAGGAACGCCTCGACATCCTCGAAAAGAACGGCCTTAAGGTCTTCGCGATCGCCAACCACCTCAGCGGCCAAGCGGTATGTGACGACCCCATCGATGAACGCCACCGGGACATCCTGTCCGATGAAGTCTGGGGCAATGGTGATCCCGAAGGGGTGCGTCAACGCGCTGCGGAGGCCATGAAAGTGACGGCACGGGCCGCGGCACGCCTTGGCGTCACGACCGTCACGGGATTCACCGGCTCCTCCATCTGGAAGGCCGTGGCCATGTTCCCGCCCGCCTCGGAATCGATGATCGAGCGTGGCTACCAGGATTTCGCGGACCGCTGGAACCCGATCCTCGACGTGTTCGACGAGGTGGGAGTCCGCTTCGCCTTGGAAGTCCACCCCTCCGAGATCGCCTACGACTACTGGACCGCTAAGCGTGCCCTGGAAGCAGTGGGCCACAGGGAGAGCTTCGGGCTGAACTTCGATCCGTCCCACTTCATCTGGCAGGACCTGGATCCGGTGATGTTCCTGCAGGATTTCGCGCCGAAGATCTTCCATATGCACGTCAAGGAATCCATCCGCCAGCTCAATGGCCGCAATGGCCGGCTCGGATCGCACTTGCCATGGGCGGATCCGCGCCGGGGCTGGGACTTCGTCACCGCAGGCCATGGGGACGTGAAGTGGGAGCCGATCTTCCGGACCCTCAACGCCATCGGTTACGACGGGCCAACCAGCGTCGAGTGGGAAGACGCGGGCATGGACCGACTCGTGGGAGCACCGCAATCCTTGGCCATGGTCCGGGAACTCGCTGCCATCGCCCCGCCGATCGCCGCTTTCGACGCGGCCTTCTCAAGCCGCTGACTACCTCCGATTTTCGGCTGTCCGGCCGTATTTCTACGCAAAGGAAACCATGACTGACAAGAAGACCGCCCTGGTGGTCCGTGGCGGCTGGGATGGCCATCAGCCATTCGAGGCCACACAACTCTTTATCCCGTTCCTCAAGGACAACGGCTTTGACGTCCGGGTAGAGGAATCGCCCAAGATATATGCCGATTCGGCATATATGTCCGGGGTGGACTTGATCGTGCAATGCGTGACGATGTCCACCATTGAGAAGGACGAATTCGAGGGGCTCCGCACCGCCGTCGAAAACGGCACCGGGCTTGCCGGATGGCACGGCGGCATCGCTGATTCCTACCGGAACAACTCGGACTACCTGCATATGATCGGCGGCCAGTTCGCCTGCCATCCCGGCAAGCACCCGGATGAATGCATCGGCGAACAGTCGGACAATTATGTGCCGTACACGGTGAACATGCTCCCGGCTGCCGCGAGCCATCCCATCACGCAAGGGCTAAGCGACTTCGAACTGGTCACCGAGCAGTACTGGGTGCTTTCGGACGACTACATCGACGTTCTCGCCACCACAACCCAGAAGGTCAGGGACTGGGACCAGTGGAACCGGGAGGTCACGTCCCCCGCCATCTGGACAAGGCAGTGGGGGAAGGGGCGGATCTTCGTGTGCACCCCCGGACACCGAGTGGAAATCCTCCAGGACAGCAACGTCCGCACGATCATCGAAAGGGGCATGATGTGGGCAACCCGCTAGACGCAGGAAAGCAAATAAGGGTAGGAATCATCGGCTGCGGCGCCATCATCGCCCAGTACCTTGCAAACTTCGGCCGGCTGGACGCCATTGACTTGGTAGCCGTCGCCGACCTCGACCCCGCACGCGCGCAAGCAGTCGCGGATTCTTACGACGGCGTTCGCGCGGTTACCGTCGACGAGCTCCTGGCGGCGGACGACGTCGAGCTCGTCCTGAACCTCACCATTCCGGCCGCGCATGCGCCGATCGCTTTGAAGGCGATCGCCGCCGGCAAGAGCGTGTATGGGGAAAAGCCGCTCGCTGCGACCACCGCGGAGGCACGGCAAGTGCTCGACGCGGCGCGGGAGGCCGGCGTCGTGGTCGGGTGCGCGCCGGATACGGTGCTCGGCACCGGGATCCAGACCGCCCGCAAAGCGATCGACGACGGCCTGATCGGCGCCCCGATCTCGGCCACGGCAACCATGGTGACGCCCGGACACGAGCGCTGGCATCCCAATCCTGATTTCTACTACCAACCGGGCGGCGGACCCCTGCTGGACATGGGTCCCTATTACGTCAGCGCCTTGGTCACGCTGCTGGGTCCGGTGGTCTCGGTCATCGGAGCCGCAAGCCACACACGGGACTCGCGCACCATCGGTTCGGGCCCGCGCGAGGGCGAGGTGATTCCGGTGACCATCGATTCGCACGTGACGGGGGTCCTGGTCCATGACTCCGGCGCCCTGTCCACGCTTGTGATGAGCTTTGACGCGGTGAAAACGAAGTCGGCCAACATCGAGATCCACGGCGCGACAGGGTCCCTGGTGGTTCCTGACCCGAACCACTTCGACGGCGACGTTGAGCTTTTCACGCTCGGGGGCGAATCCTGGCAGACACTTCCGGTCTCGGCCGGCTACATCGATTCAGGCCGGGGCTTCGGCATCGCCGACCTTGCTGCCACCCCGGCCGGGACCGAACCACGTGCCGGCGGCCAACTGGCGTTCCACGCGCTGGAGGTCATGGAATCTGTACTGGCATCTGCCCACAGCGGCTCAGCGGTGCCGATCGAAAGCACGGTTGCACGGCCGGAACTTGTGGAGCTGACAGCCTTGGCTGCCCCGCTCGCGGAGGTTCAGGGAATCAGCTCGTAGGCTTGGCCCAATATTCTCCGGACTGAGGTTGCCGCGGCGCCCCTGAGGGCCCCCGTCTGCCCCAGTCCGGAGAAGGCCAGGTTTCCTTCCGGGATCAGTCCCGGTGCGTGGTGGTCCAAGCTCCTGCGCAGCGCGGGAGCGATCCCTTCCTCCAGTACGGCGAAATGACCGCCGAGCACGACGGCGGAAACGTTCACCACCCGCGCGGTCGAGGCAACCGCGATTCCGAGGTAGTGCCCGGCCTGCTCCACCGCTGATACGGCGCGCTCATCGCCGTCGGCAACGCGGTTCAGCAGCTGCTCCATCTGCCGGGAGGTCAAATCCTGATCCATTCCTGCTGCGGAATATATGGCCTGCTGGCCTGCGAGCGTCTCAAGGCAACCGCGGCCACCGCAGGCGCACAGTGGACCGTCGGGATGCACCACCACATGCCCGATCTCACCGGCATGGCCTTGCGGGCCGGAGAACAGCTGGGAATCGATGATCAGCCCGCCGCCGACGCCCACTTCACCGGAAATGTACAGGAAGTGCCGGAACCGGTCGCTGGTGCCGTGATTTGCGCCGTGGCCAAACCAGAGTTCCGCGAGCGCTGCGCTATTGGCCTCGTTCGAGAGGGTCACTCCGAAGGGGGCTTCGGGAAGGAGTTTGGGCAGCTCTTCGGAGAGCCCGACGTCGGCCCAGCCGAGGTTTGGTGCAGCCAGCACCACGTTGCGTTCCGTATCCACCAACCCCGGCACGGTCAGTTCCCCACCAAGAAGTTCGACGCCGATGCCCGCAGCCTCTGTTGCTGCCCGCTGCGCCATGGCGACGAGGAGGGGCAGGATGTCGGAGGGCCGGCTTCCGCGGTTGTGCCGCTCAACGGTTTCGTGGAAGGTCAGTTCCCCTGTGAAATCCAGGACTCCGACCGCGAGGTAGTCGACATTGATTTCCGCGGCCAGGGCACCGCGAGCCGGATTGAGGACAAGGCCGGTTCCCGGCCGTCCGCGTTCGCCGTCGTGGGTGACACTTCTTTCCCGCACCAGGCCGGATTCGATCAAGTCGGTGACGAGGCTTGAAACGGAAGCCTTCGTCAGACCGCTTTCCGCGGCAAGCTGGGCACGCGTGGCCCCACCGTTCCTCTGGATCCCGGCGAGAACAAGTGCCAGGTTCTGCCTGCGGACATCGCCCACTCTCCCGGGCGACGGCGTAGCGGGCATGTTTCCTCCAGGATCCTGTCTTGACTGCGTGACTTACATCATCAATCAGGGATCCGCGGTTCAAGGCCATTTGGACCGTGCCGTGCGGCCTGGCGACGATCCTGCGCCGCCGAGGGCTCCCGGCGCAGGAGCGCTCACGTGACCGGAACCGTCAGCCGGTGCTTTCCCGGGCCCAGTTCGCTGGGGAGGCCGCCGGGGAGCTCGACTGTCGCCGTCGTTCCGCTCGGTACTGTCGCGTCGAGGTGCATGGTCCCGTTCTCGATCCGCCATGCGACTTCGGCCATGCCGTAGGGGGTCAGGTGGCGCGTGGTCGCGTGGGTGATCCCGGCGCCGGGTTGCGGCCGGATGCCGATCTTCTTGTAGCCGGGTTCGAGGGGTGCGAGACCGCCGATGACCCGGTGCATCCAGTCCGCCACGGCGCCGAGGGCGTAGTGGTTGAACGAGGTCATCTCCCCGGGGTTGATGGTGCCGTCGGGCAGCATCGAGTCCCACCGTTCCCAGATGGTGGTTCCGCCCTGCTTCACGGCGTACAGCCATGAGGGGCATTCCTCTTCCTTGAGCAGGTCGTAGGCGGTCCCGACGTGTCCGCCGAGGGTGAGTGCGTCGCTGATGACCGGGGTGCCGGCGAATCCGGTGGCGATGCGGTTCCCCGATTCGGCAACGAGTTCGGCGAGGCGGTCGGCCGCGCGGCGCTTCTGACTTTCTGTTGGGAGGAGGTCGAATACGAGCGCGAGGGCGTAGGCGGTCTGTGCGTCGCTTGTCATGGTTCCGTCCTCGCGGATGTACCGCCGGGCGAATGCCTGCTTGACCTTTCCGGCCAGTTCGGCGTACCGGGCCTCGTCGTCGGTATTGCCGAGGACACTGGCAATCCGTGAGAGGTGCCGTGCGGACCAGGCGAAATAGGCGGTGGCGACGAGGTAGCGGTCGGTGCGCGCATCGGCGGGGTCGTGCGGGGGCGCGGCGGGGTCAAGCCAGTCGCCGAGCTGGAAGCCTTCGTCCCAAAGGTGGGTTTCACCGGCCCGTTCGTCCATGAGATCGACCCATGCCTTGGCACTGGCATACTGATCGGCGAGCACGCCCTTGTCTCCGAAGCGCTCGTACAGGGTCCATGGGGTGAGCACGGCCACATCGCCCCACACGGCCCCGGGGATCGTCTCGTCCCACGAACCGGCCTGCACCCAGGGGACATACCAGGGGACGGTCCCGTCCGGGAGCTGTTCGTCGGCGACGTCCTTGAGCCAGCCTGTGAGCATCCCGGAGCAGTCGTAGAGGAAAGAGGCCGTGGGGGCGAAGACCTGGATGTCTCCGGTCCATCCCAGGCGTTCGTCGCGCTGCGGGCAGTCCGTGGGGATGCTGACGAAGTTCCCGCGCATGCTCCACCGGACGTTCTCGTGCAGGCGGTTGATGAGCGGGTCCGAGCATTCGAACCAGCCGGTGCGTTCCATGTCGGTGTGGTGGACCCGGGCTGTCAGGGCCTCAAGCTTGACGGCGTCGACGGCCCCGGTGATCTCGGCGTAACGGAAGCCGTGCATGGCGAACCGCGGCTCCCACGCGTGCTCGGAATCGTCCGCAAGGGTGTATTCGTCGGTCGAGGCGGCCAGGCGCAACGGCCTCGTGTACAGCTCGCCGTCCTGTAGGACTTCGGCGTGGCGGATGGTCACCATGTCGCCGGGCTTGCCCTGGACGGTGAGCCGGAGCCTGCCGACGAGGTTTTGGCCGAAGTCGATGAGGGTCCTGCCTGAGGGCGATGTCCAGACGCGCTGCGGGGCGAGCTCTTCGGTGCACCGGACGGGCGGTCCTGCCGGGGCCTCGAGGGTGGCTTTGTCCAGGTTGGCGATCCGCACCCCGGACCACGCGCCGTCATCAAAGCCGGGCTGCGACCAGCCCGGTTGCTCAAGGCGGGCGTCGTGGCGTTCGCCGTCGTAGAAGCCCGCGAAGGTGATGGGCCCGTTGGAGGTTGTCCAACCATCGTCGGTGGTGATGATGTCCCGTTGGCCGTCCGCGTAGGTGATTTCGAGCTGCGCGAGCAGGGAAGTCCGGTCCCCGTAGCTGTTGCGGGTACCTCCCTGGAAACCGATGCGTCCGCGGAACCAGCCGTCGGCCAGCCACGCGCCGACGGCGTTCTCCCCGTCGACGAGGAAGTCTGTCACGTCGAACGTTGAGTAGAGCAAACGGTGGTCATAACTCGTCCAGCCCGGGGCGAGAACTTCGTCCCCGACCCGCCGGCCGTTGATCTCCACCTCGTACACACCCTGCCCGGTCACGTAAAGCCTGGCCGAAGCGATGCTTGCCGTCGTGCTGAAGGATCGCCTGAGCAGGGCCGGCGGGTCGTCTTCCTCGCGGTCGTTCTCCAGGTCCGGAGTGATGGCCAGGGCCGTCCAGTCCTCGGAGACAAGGAGGCCGGCCTCGATGGTGAGGGGTTCGCTCCACGGAGACGGGTTGTCGTCGTTTCCCCAGACCCGCACGTGCACCTCGACGCGCTCACGGGACTCCAGTGCCGGGAACGGCCACTCCACGAGCACGGACTCCGGAGACAAGACTTCCGTTGTCACCCGTGCCCTCCCTGCCCGCTCGACGGCGATCTCGTACTTGCGCTGTTGCCACCCGGCAGGGGCTTGTGTCTGCCAGGAAAGCCGGGGGCGTGCTTCGCCGATGCCGAGGGCAACCGTCCGGTGTTCGGCCTGCAGGCGGACCACCCGGGCGGTGGCTGCAGTGGTCTCTTCTGTCGCTGTGGCTGTTGCCGGGAGTGTCATGTGGTTCTTCCCAAGTGCTCTCGAGGTGTGAGGGCAGTGGCGGTCCTGGGGACCGCCACTGCCAGGTGATCGGGTAACGGCTCGCGCGGCGGGCCGGGAGGGCCTAGGAGCCTGAGGTGTAGGCGCTGTCCATTTGCTTCAGGGCCCCGTTAGCGTCCGTCTTGCCGGCCAGGAGATCCTGCACTACCTGGAAGAGGGTCTGCTGGACGCGGGCGTTGGGCCAGTTCTGGTCCATGAACGCGTCCGTCTTGCCGCCCTTCTGGTATTGCTGCAGCGTGCTCAGGGCCGGGTCCACCGTGAAGGCGTCGTTCGGGACCGCGGGCAGGGCCTTGTTGGTCTGCGCGTACAGGTTCATGCCTTCAGGGCTTTCGAGGAAGTTGACGAACTTGATCGCGAGGTCCTTGTTTTTTGCATGCGCGTTCACCCCGTAGGTCGAGCCTGCGGCGCCGGCCATGCGGGTATCGGCCGGGTTGTCGCTCGCAGGGACCGGGAGCATGTTCAACTCGGTGCCCTTCGGTGCCTGCGTGCTGATCGCGGCCACGGCCGAGTTCACCTGCACCACGCTCAGCGCGTCGCCCTTCGCGACGGCGGCAAGGCTGGCGTTGTAGTCAGTGCCGAGAGGGTTGGCCTGGAAGCAGCCGGCCTTCTGCATCTCGAGGTATTTGTTGAACGCGTCGGTCCATTTCGAGTCGCTGAAGGTGGCCTTCTTGTCGGTCATGTCCTGCGGGAAGTTCGGGTTCGGGCCGTAGACGAGGGTGGGGGTGAGCGCGTATGGGATGAGCTGGGTGACCCAGTTTGTCTGCGCGCCCAGCTCGAAAGCTGTCTTGCCCTTGGCCTTCGCGGCGGAGCAGAACTGCAGCAGACCACTCCACGTGGTCGGCGGGGTCAGGCCTGCTTGGGTCATGGCGGTCATGTTGTAGACCGCGCCGATGCCGGAGAACGTGACGGAGGCGCTGTAGGTCTTGCCGTTGTACTGGGTGACCGGCTTGATGCCGGCCGGGAAACTGTTCGCCCAGGACTGGCTGGAAAGGTCTTCCAGGAAACCGGCCTTGCCGACCACGCGGGTGGCCATGGGGTTGCCGTCCCCCGGCCAGACGAAGACGACGTCAGGAGCGGTTCCCGAGGAGAGCTGGGTGCGAGTGGTGGTCTGGTACTGGTCCAGGGCCGACGTCGTGTACTTCACGTCCACACCGGGGTTCTGCTCCTTGAACTTCGCCACGACGGCGTCGAGGGCGGGCTTTTCGTTGGTCGTGGCCGCGAGGGTCAGGGTCTTTCCGTCCCCTGGTCCGGCGCCGGCGTTGGAACTGCCTCCGCTGCATGCGGTGAGGCCGAGGGCCGCGGCGACGGCGACCGAGAGGGCCAGAAGGCTCTTCTTGTGCATTATGTTGCTCTCCTTTGAACTGCAGCCAGGGCGCTGCCGAGGTAAAGACGTGAGGACCGGACGCCCTCACGCAGATGAGGTGAGGGGACTAGCCTTTGAGACCGCTGGCGAAGCCCTTGATGATGGTGTTCTGCATCGCGAAGTAGGCGATGAGGATCGGCGCGATGGTGATGACCAGGCCGGCGAAGACCAGGTTCCACTGCGAGACGTACTGGCTGACGAACGAGAACAGGGCAACCGGCACGGTCTGCTGGCTACTGCCGCTCAGGTACAGCAACGGGGTCAGGAAGTCGTTCCAGACGTGAAGGACGTTCAGGATGATGACCGTGCCGGTGATGGGACGCACCAGCGGGAAGATCACCGAGAAGAAGCTCCGCAGCGGGCCCGCGCCGTCGATCGCGGCGGCTTCCTCATAGTCGAGGGGAACCGCCCGGATGAAGCCGGTGTAGAGGAAGACCGAGAACGGAACCTGCAAGCCTGCGTAGTACAGGACCAGGGAGATCGGGTTGCCGAGCAGCCCCAGGTCCCGGATGGTCGTGTAGAGCGGGATGAGGGCAAGCTGGAAGGGCAGGAGCAGCCCCAGCATGAAGACGAAGAACAACCACTTCGACCATCTCTTCGTCACCCGGGCCAGGGGGTAGGCGGCCAGCGCCGAGATGGCCACGATGATCAGCACGCTGAACACGGTGACGAAAGCGCTGGTCAGCAGGGCCTGGCCCAGGTTGGCCTGGCTCCACGCGTCGGAGAAGTTCTGGAACGTGATGTTGGTGACCGGCGCCAAGGGCGAGGACTGGTCGTCCGGCGTCTTCAGTGCCAGGTTGACCAGGATGTAGACGGGGAGGAAGAAGAGGACGCCGACGAGGACCATGACGGCCTCGAGGATGAACGTCCGCCAGGTGTAGCGGTTCACTTGGTGCCTCCCTGCTTGCCGAGGAGCTTGTATTGAGCGGTGGAGAGGATCGCGACGAACGCGGTCAGGACCAGGGCCATGGCGATGCCGTAGCTGAAGTCGCCGAACTGGAACGCGTTCTTGTAGATCAGGGTCGACATGGTGTCCGTCGAGGTTCCGGGGCCGCCGGAAGTCATGACCCACACCTGGTCGAACAGCTTCAGGCCTCCGATGATCGAGAGCATCAGGTTGATCGTGATCGCCGGAGCCAGCTCCGGGCGGACCACGTACCAGAACCGGCGGAACGGGCCTGCGCCGTCAATCCTGGAGGCCTCGAGGACATCTTCAGGAACTCCCTGCAGGCCTGCCAGGAAAATCACCATCGAGTAGCCGGCGAATTGCCAGACCACCGTCGCGACGATGGACCATAGGGCGATGTCGGCATCCCCCAGCCAATCGTGCTGGAGGGCACCGAGGCCGAAGAACCCCAGGATCTGATTGATCGCCCCGTCGGGGGTCATGAGGTACTTCCACAGGTAGCCGGTGGCAACGGGCGTAATCACTGCCGGCGTGAAGAGGGCCACGCGCAGGATGTTGCGGCTCTTGATCTTGCTGTGTACGCCCAGGGCCAGCAGCAGCCCGATCAGGTTCTGCACCACGGTGATCGCGAAGGCGATCAGCAGGGTGTGGACCACCGCGCCGACGCCTCCGGGGTCCTTGAGAAGGCGCTCGAACTGGGCCAGGCCCACGAAGTCCTTGGTGGCCGAGAGTCCGTCCCAGTTGGTGAACGCGTAGGCGGCGCCCTGCACGCTTGGCCACAGGACCGCGAACAGGAAGAACAGGAGGGCCGGAACAACGAACCACCACGGGACTGTACCGATGCGTCGTGCGGTGAACTTCCGGGTGCGGCGGTCAAGGGGCGGAACAGGCGCGGCAGCCTCGGCCACCGCCACCGACTGGCCCTCTGCCGAGCTCATCGCGTCCCTTCCGGCAATGCCGGCACCGGGGTGCTGAACCAACGAATCACGGGAACCTCTCCATCGAGTAGAAAACGTTGCTTGCTAATTGAAGCGCTTCATCTGGATTTAGAATAGGGGTGCGACGTGATGTGCGTCAATAGATTTTGAAACGATTTAATTCGGATCCCGCTCGACTTCGCTGGGCTTGACCGTGTCAGCGCGGCCTTCTATCCTTGCTTGAAGCCATAAATGAAGCGCTTTAGGATTGAGGGACGAACCGCGTGACTAGTCAGACCGCAGACGGGGGCCGGGCCCCCAGTATGCAGGACGTCGCGCGCCTTGCCGGAGTGTCACTTGGGACCGTCTCGCATGCGTTGAACAAGCCGGAGAAAGTCTCGGCGCGTTCGCTCCAGAAGGTCCTCGCCGCCGTCGAGCAGCTTGGCTTCGTCCCGAACAGCGCTGCCCGTTCGCTCGCGGCAGGCAGCAGCAGTACCGTCGGCTTGGTCCTCACCGACATCGACAACTCACTCTTCGTCGACATTGCCAGGGGCGCCGAAGACGAGGCCCGCACCTCGGGCCACGCCCTCCTGCTGGCCAACAGCGACATCGACTTCAAGCGCCAGGAGTCGTACCTGGACATCTTCGACGAGGCACGGGTGGCGGGCATCCTGTTCACGCCTTTGAACGCAAGCCTGGAAGGTGTCGATCGGGTCCGCCGGCACGGACGCCGGATCGTCCTGGTCAACTACGCCGGCGGCCGTCAAGACTGCTGCGCAGTCCTCTCGGACGAGGAGTATGGCGGCTACATGGCCGCACGGCACCTCCTTGAGCTCGGCCGGCGCCGTCTGCTGTTCGCCGGCGGCCCCGAGGAGTTCCACGCCATCAAGGAGCGGCGCAACGGCGCCCTCCGGGCCGTGATGGAGGCCGGCAATGCCACCCTCGAGATCATCCCCTCCCGTCGCCTCAAGAGCGATGAAGGGCGCAAAATCGCCGCCGAAGTGACCGGCCGGCCTGCCGACCGCGTGCCGGACGGAATCCTTTCGCCCTCAGACCGCATCGCGGCAGGGGTCATCCACGAACTCATGGCAAGAGGCCTGCGCGTGCCCGAAGACGTCGCCGTCATCGGCTACGACAACAACCACTTCGCCACCGAAGTCGCGATCTCCATGTCCACTGTGGCCCAGGACGGACACAGCATGGGCGCCGAAGCAATCAGCCTTCTCCTCGACGAGATCCGGAATCCCGACCACGAACACCGCGTCCTGACGCTCAAGCCCCGCCTCATCCTCCGCGAGAGCACTTTAGGGCCAAGCGGAAGGCCTGTCCCGGAAGAAGACGGCAGGCTGCCGCTCGAAGCCTGAGCCGGCCAGCACTCCTTCGCCCCTAGTCCGCCGGGTAGTGGATTCCCACTTGGCTGCGTGCTTCATCCAGTAGGGACATCGTGGCCAGGGTATCTGCCAATGGCATGGTTGGGCTCTCGAGAAGGCCCTGCTGCAGGCAACGGATGACTTCGCGCAGCTGGTATGTGTAGCCATGGCCGGCCGGGGTGAATTTCTCCAACCGCTGCTCGCCGGAGCTGGAGACAATGGTCAGCTCGCTTGGACTGAACAGTGGCGCGTTGCAGCGCAGCATGCCCTTGGTGCCGCATACGGTGGCCGTTTGCGGGGTTGCCGCGGTCAACGACGTCATTGCCTGGACTTGCGCTCCGGAGGAATAGGACAGCGTCAGTGCAGTCTCGGAATCCACTCCGCCATCCGTGAGATGAGCCGTGGCCGTGATCGACTGCGGGCGTCCGAGGCTGATCAGCGCCCAGGTCAGGGGATACACCCCAACGTCCATCAAGGCGCCTCCCCCGTCGTCGCGTCTCCACAAACGGGACTCCGGATGATACGGCGCTGGAAATCCAAGGTCCGCCTGCAGCCACCGGATCTCGCCGAGTTCCCCGGATGCGATGATTTCCGCCGCCCGCTGCACACTGGGAAGGAATCGGGTCCACACGGCTTCCATCAGGAACAGGCTTTTCTCCCGGGCCAAGCTGACCAGGTCTTCTGCTTCACGCGCATTGATGGTCAACGGTTTCTCGCACAAAACGTGTTTCCCGGCTTCGAGTGCCGCCTTCGCCACCGGGTAATGGCTCGTGTGCGGTGTTGCCACGTAAACCACCTCTACCGCGGGATCACGGAGCAGGCGCTGGTAACCCGGGATCCCGCCGTCGTCACCGTAGGCGCTCCGGAAGCCATGCTCCAAGGCAAACGCCTCCGCATTTTCCTGGGTCCGGGAACGGACGGACTGCAGAAGCGCGTCGGGCAGGAGAGCAAGGTCGCTGATGACTGTGGCGGCGATCCGTCCGGTGGAAATGACTCCCCACCGGACGGGCCTGCCGGATGCAGGCACCGGATCCGGATTCAGGGAATCGAGCAGCGGTGTCCTGACGAGCAGCGGTTCAGTTGCCGGTATCAATGCGGGCACTGGCCTTCCTGTAGTTCTGGCCGATGGACGCCCTGAAATCCGGCTCAGGCGTGGCATCCACGGCCACGGGCCAGTCCGGGCGGTGCCCTGCGAGCGCCCATGCCGCCTGCACCGCTGCGCCTCGGGCCACGTATTCACCGGGGCTCGGAACCACCACGGGCAGGTCGAATACCTGGGCCGCGATCCGTTGGACAGCAGGGTTCTGTACGGCACCGCCAATCAGGAGCAATCGCTCTGCACGGACGCCCTGGTCACGCAGCGCATCCAGGCCTCCGGCGAGGCCGCAGAGCATGCCTTCGATGGCCGCCCGGGCGATGTTCGGCCGGGTCGTGGAGGCAATGCTGAGGCCGTGGAAACTGGCCTTCGCATGAGGCAGGTTGGGTGTCCGTTCCCCCTCGAAATATGGCACCAGCACCACACCTCCCGCACCAGGTTCGGCCTCGAGGGCTAGCCGGGAAAGCCCGTCGAAGTCGACGTCGAGCACTGCGGCAACGGAGCTGAGCACACGGGCGGCGTTCAGCGTCACGGCGATCGGCAGGTACTCCCCGCTCGCGTCCGCGAGGCCCGCCACGGTCCCGCTCGCATCATGTCCTGGCGAGGAGTCGACGGCGAACACGGTGCCGCTGGTACCCACGGACACCACGACGTCGCCGGGTTTGGCTCCGAGCCCCAGCGCGGCGGCGGCATTGTCCCCCGCCCCGACACCGAGCAGGATCCCGTCACCAACAGCCTCACTTGCGCGGGGGCCCCCGAAACACTCCGGATGCACCCGGCCTGCGGTTTCGCCGGGGCCCAGCACGCGGGGAAGAACGACGACGCCGGGCGCCGCCGTCGCTGACCCGCCCGAGGCTTCCCGGGCATCCTGGCCAAACGCCAATTTGAACAGGTCCAGATCGTAGCGTCCGGTCAGCGGGCTCCAATAGCCGGTGCCGCTGGCATCCGAACGGTCAGTTGTCAGCTCGTCCAGGTCCGGCCCCAGCGGACTGGAGCCGGCCGGACCGTAACCGCGAAGACGCCACGTGAGCCAGTCATGGGGGAGCGCGACGGCGGCCACCCTCGCCATGTTTTCGGGCTCGTGGTCCCTGATCCAGCGGATCTTCGTGATCGTGAACGAAGCCACCGGCACCAGCCCGGTCCGCCGGGCGAAGTCCTCGGCCCCTACTTCTGCGGTGAGGTCTTCCGCGGCTCCGGCCGAGCGCGTGTCGTTCCACAGCAGAGCCGGCCGCACCACATTGCCGTCACTGTCCAGCAGCACCATGCCGTGCTGCTGGCCCGCTACGGACAGCGGGCTGACGCCGGCGAGGCCGCCGGCGTCGTCGAACGCTTCGGACAGAGCCCGCCACCACTCGTCCGGATGGACTTCCGTTCCGTCCGGGTGGCTCGCCCGGCCTTCGCGGACGAGGGCTCCGCTTTCAGCGTCCAGGACCACCACTTTGCAGCTTTGAGTGGAGGAATCGACCCCGGCAACAAGGTTCAAGGAAGCAGCGGCCACGGGATCAGCGCGCTCCGAGGAGGTGCTCGATGAAGAGCTGCTGGAGCTTCACGAATCCGAAACCCTTGCCGCCGAAGTAGGCATCGGCGTCGAAGTCCTCGTAGGCGGACTTGTCGGCACGCAACTGCTCGTAGCCTTCGCCCGGGTTCAGGGTGGGTTCGTTGATTTCCGCCACACGGGACGCCTGGAGGGCTTCCTGGACTTCGGGGTCGGCCCGGAATGCCTTGGCTCGTTCCTTGAGCAGCAAGTAGGTCTGCATGTTCGCGGCTGCGGAATCCCACACGCCGTCGATGTCCTCGGTGCGGCTGGGCTTGTAGTCGAAGTGGCGCGGGCCGTCGTAGGCCGGTCCGCCGTCGGGACCGCCGTTTTCGAGCAGGTCCACCAAAGAGAAGGCGTTCTGCAGGTCGCCGTGGCCGAATACCAGGTCTTGGTCGAACTTGATGCTGCGCTGGCCGTTGAGGTCGATGTGGAAGAGCTTGCCCTGATACAGGGCCTGGGCGATGCCGTGCGTGAAGTTCAGCCCGGCCATCTGCTCGTGGCCTGTTTCGGGGTTGATTCCCACGAGCTCCGGGCGCTCAAGCGTTTCGATGAAGGCCAGGGCATGGCCCAGGGTGGGCAGGAGGATGTCGCCGCGGGGTTCGTTCGGCTTCGGTTCGATCGCGAAGCGGATGTTGTAGCCCTTGTCCGTGACGTAGTCGCCCAGCAGGTTCACGGCTTCGCGGTAGCGTTCCAGCGCGCCGCGGATGTCCTTGGCGGCGTCGTATTCGCTGCCTTCACGGCCGCCCCACATGACGAAGGTTTCGGCGCCGAGTTCAGCGGCGAGATCGATGTTGTCCAGCACCTTGCGTAGGGCGAAGCGGCGGACGCCGCGATCGTTGCTCGTGAAACCGCCGTCCTTGAAGACGGGGTGGCTGAACAGGTTGGTGGTGACCATGGGTACGATCATCCCGGTGGCCTTGAGGGCCCCTTGCAGACGGTCGATTTCGCGCTGGCGATCAGCGGCTGAGCAACCGAAGGGGAACAGGTCGTTGTCGTGGAAAGTGATGCCGTAGGCGCCAAGGTCGCTGAGCCGGTTGATGGCTTCCACGGTGTCCAGCGGCGGGCGGGTTGCCGAACCGAACTGGTCCTGTGCCTCCCATCCCACGGTCCAAAGGCCGAACGAAAACTTGTCTTCACGGGTGGGCTGAATCGTCATTGAGTGCTCCGGGTGGGTTTGCGGATTTGTTTCGCTATCCAACATATTACGAATCTCTGTGATGTCAACCACGTGGAAACATCGAGTTTTTTTATCCACTCAACGAAAGGTTCGCAAAAGATCTGGCGATGGGTCGGTCCAGCCGTTATGTTGTTGTGAACATCAAATAAGGCCGCGAGGCTCCCAAACGAAGGATTCAACCGTGACTGATCAGCTGGTGGCGGAACGCAACTGGGCAGGAAACTACAGCTACCAGGCACCGCAGCTCGCCCATCCCGCCACCGTGGAGGAGCTCCAAGGGCTCGTGGCAGGCGCCTCGAATATCCGCGCGCTCGGGTCCCGCCATTCCTTCAACTCCATCGCGGACACGGCCGGCACACTCGTCGAGCTGGACCGCCTGGATCCGGGCATCAGCGTGGATGCGGCGAACATGACCGTCACGGTGAGCGGTGGCACGCGTTACGGAACGCTCGCGGCTGAGCTCCAGCGCCAGGGCTTCGCCCTCCACAACCTCGCATCGCTCCCCCACATTTCGGTGGCAGGAGCTGTCGCCACCGCCACGCACGGCTCCGGGGACGCCAACGGCAACCTGGCCACCGCCGTCGCGGGCCTTGAATTGGTCACTGCGGACGGCAGTATTCTCAGCGTGCGCCGGGGCGACCCCAGCTTTGACGGAATGGTTGTTGGACTCGGCGCCCTCGGCATCGTCACAAAACTGACCCTGGACGTCCAGCCAAGCTTCGACGTCGCCCAGAGCGTCTTCGAAAACCTCAACTGGGATCTCGTCCTGGAAAGCTTCGACCGGATAACCTCCTCTGCCTATAGCGTCAGCCTCTTCACCGACTGGAGCGGAGAGACTGTGGGCCAGGCGTGGCTCAAGAGGCGCAGCGGCGATCCCGCGCCCGGAACGCCGGAATTCTTCGGCGGCACCCCGGCGACGGAAGCCCTGCACCCCCTTCCCGGGGTGTCAGGGAGTAACTGCACGCAGCAGCTCGGCATTGCCGGGCCGTGGTCGGACCGGCTGGCCCATTTCAGGATGGAATTCACTCCTAGCCAGGGCGACGAGCTGCAGAGCGAGTACCTAATCCCCCGTGAACACGCCGTGGACGCCCTCCGCACCATGCGCAGGCTCTCCGACGTCGTGACTCCGCTGTTGCTGATTGGCGAAATCCGCACGGTGGCTGCCGACCAGCTCTGGCTGAGTGCCAACTACGGCCGTGACGGCATCGGCTTGCACTTCACTTGGCGCCAGGACCAGCCGGCGGTCGAAGCCATCCTGCCGCTCCTTGAGGCGGAACTGGCTCCGTTCGCGGCGAGGCCGCACTGGGGCAAGCTGTTCGACGCCGGTGCTGCCGCCGTCGCGCCCTTGTACCCGCGCTTCGGCGACTTCATCGCCTTGGCCGAGCGCCTGGATCCTTCCGGAAAGTTCCGCAACGACTTCCTGGACCGCACGGTGTTTGGGAGCTGATATTGTCGCGATGATGCCCTCCCCCACCCCGAATCCCCTCACCGTCAGCGAGCCCGATCCGTCGCGGCGAAACAACCTGGCGCTGCTGACCTCCCTTGTCCATCACAACGGTGGTCTCAGCCGCGCCCAGCTGACCAAGCGGACTGGCCTGAACCGGTCCACGGTAGGGACGCTGATAGGGCAACTTGTGAACTTGGACGTGGTCTACGAGACGGCGCCTTCCGGTGAAGCACAGGTGGGCAGGCCCAGCCCGATCGTCCGTCCGCGGCCCTCCATCGCCGCCCTTGCGGTCAACCCCGAGATCGATGCCGTCACCATCGGCCTTGTCGGCCTTGGGGGGAAGGTCCAGAAGAAGATCCGTTTCGACACGGAGCGGATACCGACGGCCAAAGAGGCCGTGAACATCGCGGCCGCAGTGATCGCCGGAATGCGGTCCGAGCTGGACACTTCCTACCGGGTCATGGGTGTGGGCATCGCAGTGCCCGGGCTCGTCAACCGCGACGACGGCGTAGTCCGGCACGCCCCGCATCTGGGCTGGCGCGATGAACCCGTCGCCCGAATGCTCGGCGAGGCCACCGGCTACCCCTGCCACGCGGCCAACGACGCATCACTGGGCGCCGAAGGCGAGCTCCTGTTCGGCGCCGGCGCGGGACAGAAGAACCTGGTCTACCTCAACGGTGGAGCCAGCGGCATCGGCGGCGGGATCATCGCTGACGGGGAATTGCTTCGCGGAACATCCGGCTATGCCGGGGAACTTGGACACACGTTTGTCCGCTCGTCCGGCAAATCTTGCCACTGCGGGGCGACGGGCTGCCTTGAAACCGAAGTCTCCCAGTCACAGCTTTTCGAACTTGCCGGGCTGGGTGGCGGCGACGCGGGCCAACTCGAGCAAGCGCTGCGGGCGAACAACAGCGAAGCAGTGGGCACCGAAGTGGCGCGCCAGCTCGAGTATCTTGGCATCGCGTTGCGCAATGCCGTGAACACTTTCAACCCGGAGGCGATCGTCCTGGACGGCTTCCTCGGCGTCTTGCACGCCCTGTCTCCCGGGACACTGGACAGCCTTCTCCGGTCCCAGGCGATGGCCGGACCGGCAGGACAGGTAAAGATCTACCGGGCCGCCCTCGGCTCGGATCTCATGATGATCGGAGCCGCTGAACTGGCCTTCACGCAGTTCCTCGCGGACCCCGCCGGCGCTTTCCCTATCCCTACTCTTAGTCAGGCCGACCATGCTGAATCAGGCGCCCTCGCTCAATCAGGAACCCTCCCTTAGTCGGGAACCGCGCCACCATGCACCATCGCCCATGAGCGAACACTTCGAACTCACGGCCAGCATCGGCGGCCGCCACCAGCGCGTTGTGCTGACGGAAGTCGCCGCGAGCTTGCGGGAGCTCGAGGTCGACGGCGTCGCCCTCATCCAGGACTACCCTGCCGACGCCCAACCGCCGTGGTGCGCGGGCTGGGTCCTGGTCCCGTGGCCGAACCGGGTGGCCGGAGGCACGTGGCGCTACGACGGCGTCGCCCAGCAACTGGACATCACCGAACCGGCCAACGGCAATGCCTTGCACGGATTGCTGTCCCACACTCCCTACGGGGTGAGTGCCCACACCGCTGACAGCATCACGCTCGACGCCGGCGTCCCGCCACAGCCGGGATACCCTTTCGAGCTGTCGACGTCGGTTCGCTATCAGCTCGTGGAGGACGGGCTTCTTGTCACCCACCGCCTGGAAAATACCGGACCCCGGTCCGCGCCTGTCGCCCTCGGTGCGCATCCCTTCCTCAAACTGGGCAGCGTGCCGACCGAAGAACTCACGCTCTACATCAACGCCGGTACCCACATCGAAGTGGACGAACGCCTGATTCCGACTGGAATCACCACGGACGTCGAGGGAACAGGGAACGATTTCCGCACCGGCCAACTGGTGGGCGCTGTTGACCTCGACGACGCTTGGGGCGATGTCCGGCGCGAGGACGACGGAAGCTCGCTGCACTACCTGGAGGCCCCCGATGGCAGCCAAGTGCAGCTGTTCATGGACGCCTCCTTCGGCTATGTCCAAGCCTTCACCACCAAGGAGTTCGCCAGCGCAGGCGGCATGGTGACCGCCGTCGCGATTGAACCGATGACGGCGCCTGCCAATGCCTTCAACAGTGGCGAAGGCCTGCGCTGGCTGGAACCCGGCGAGGTATGGGCAGCCAGCTGGGGCATCCGGTACCTGACGACGCGCAAATAGCCAGCCGCCACCCTACCTCCCCGTCGGCCATCCCGTGTACGACTCCGCCAAGTACGCCCGGGCATGCCGGGAGGAGACCACGGAGTGGAGCTCCCCGAGTTGGCGGGCCCGGCTGAAATCGTCCGAACCGGGGACGGTGTGCAGCATGGACGTCATCCAGTAGGAGAAGTGCTGGGCCTTCCAGACGCGTTCCAGGGCGCGGTCGCTGTAGGACTCGAGCAGGGAATCGGAACCGTTCGAATAGAAGGATTCAAGTCCTTCGAAGAGCACCTTGACATCATGGAGGGCCAGATTGAGGCCCTTGGCACCGGTCGGCGGGACTGTGTGGGCGGCATCTCCGGCAAGGAACAAGTTCCCGTAGCGCATCGGCGTGTGGACGAAGCTGCGGAACGGCAGGACCATCTTCTCGAGGACCGGCCCCTCCTTGAGCTCAAAGCCGTTTCCGTTGACGCGTTTGCGGAATTCGGACCAGATGCGCTCGTCGTCCCAGTCGTCCACGTTTTCCTTGGGGTCGCACTGGAAGTACATGCGCTGCACATTCTCCGTGCGTTGGCTGATCAGGGCGAAGCCGTTCTCGGAATTGGCGTAGATCAGTTCATCCGAGCTCCGGGGGGCCTGGGCGAGGATGCCGAACCAGGCGAAGGGGTATTCGTGGAAGTACCACTTGCGGTTGACCTCGGGGATCTGGAAGCGGCAGTGGCTGCGCGAACCGTCGGCGCCCACCAGGAAGTCCGCCTGGATCTCGGATTCCTGGCCCGCAGCATCGGTGAACCAGACTTTCGGCTTGCCTTCGAGGTCGTGGATGGTGGTGTCCGTGACGCTGTACCGGACGTCGCCGCCGTCGTCCTTGCGCCGTGCGGCGAGGTCGAGGAAGACGTCCGTCTGCGGGTAGAGCCACACCGATTCCCCCACTAGCTCTTTGAAGTCGATCCGATGGCTTTCGCCGTTGAAGCGCAGTTCGATCCCGTCATGCCGGTCGCCGTCACGCAGCACGCGGTCCGAAACGCCGCTTTCCACGAGCAAGTTCACGGAGCCGTGTTCCAGGATGCCCGCACGGACAGTTTCGGCGATCTGCTGATGGCTGCGGACTTCGACGACGGTGGATTCGATCCCCGACTCCGCCAGCAGGTGGGAAAGCATGAGGCCGGCCGGGCCGGCGCCCATGATGGCCACTTGGGTGGTGATGGTCTTACGTGCCATGGTCTGCCTCGCTTCATTGCGGAACCGCGCCTGAGCGGCTGCGGAGGTTCTGCTGACCAGTGTGGCCGCCACCGCATGATCGGCGTTAGGTGAATTCCGTTCAACGGAAATTCTTAGGCGTTCCGCTGCTCCCCGAGCTGGCGAGCGATTCCGCGGGCCGCCGTCTGCAGGGCGGGCACCAACGCCTGCAGGCGCATTTCAGCGAGGGGAACCACGACGCCGAGAGCGGCTACCGTAAGCCGCTTGCCGTCCGTGACCGGAACCGCGATTCCCCATGTATCCGGATCCACCACGCCGGCGAGCTGGGCGTACCCTTGCTGGACGGTTTCGGCCAAAAGGCGGCGGACGACGTCGGCCGTCACGTTTCCCGCGGGGTCGCTGAACTGTTTGAGGTACTCGGCCTGCAGTTCCCGTGGTTGGCTAGCCATCAACGCCAACCCGGCCGAGGAGATGTGGACCGGCATGCGGCCGGCAACGCGGGCGCGGTTGGCCACGGATCCGCGGCGGGACAGCCGCTCAACGAACAAGGCCTCCCAGCCGTCGAGTACGGCTAGGTTCACGTTCTGGTTCAGGACCTGCTGGATGTCCTCCATGAACGGCAGCGCCGCTTGCCGGAGGGCCAGGGTGGGTGAATTCCGGTTGACGAGTTCCCACAACCGCAGGCCCATGCGGACATTTCCGCCGACCCCGAGTTCGAGGAGTCCGTGTTCGGCGAGCTGCCGGACCAGGCGATGGGTGCTCGTGAGCGGCAAGCCGGCGGTCTCCGCGAGTTCGGAAAGCCGCAGGGAAGTAGAGCCTTCGGGGAAAGCTTCGATGATCCGGACGATTCGGTCCACGACGGAATCGCCGGATGCCGAGTTGGCCACGGAGCGCTTCCCGCCTTCCTGTGGATTCCATTGAATGGGCCGCTCTAGCTTACACGGGTTCGGCCGGAGTGGCGTGCCCGCTTTCCGAAAGGGTCTTCTCAAGGGGATCCGCCTTGAGGTCCTGGGTTTTCCGCCGCGATATTTCCATGCCAATCGCGTCGTAGTGCGCGAGCAGCTCCGGGCCGGCATACGTGGGCTGGTCCAGCAGTCCAAAAGCGAAATCGCTGGCGGCGAGAAGTTCGTCATCGGAGTACTTGTCCAGCGGCTGGAATCCGTCGGCATCGATCGAGGCTGCGAACTCGCCGGTGATCTCGACGAATTTCGACCCCGCCGCGGCCTCGACGGGAAGGGTGGCAGGCCGATCCATGAATTCCAGCGAAACTCCGGAGCCTTTGGCTGGTCCTACTTCGGTGCCGCCGCCGTCGATCGAGTTGAGGTCGTTACGGAGTCCGGCCAAGGCCTGCGATTCCACAAGCGCCGCGCGGGAAAACCCGACCCTGATGTGCGAAGTGATGCCCATTCGCCGGATCCGGCGGACGATGTGAACGAGGGCGGGGCGGGAATCCTCGTTGAGGCTCCCGCGCACGTCTATCTCAACGGCATCCGTAGAGACATCGAATTTTACGAGAGCGTGCAATCTGCGGTCCATAGGTACTCCAAAAAAGGGCGTCTATGGCCGACGGCTCAACCTCAAAAAGCGTAGCCTCTGGAAGCCTCGTTGTACACCCGGCGATGACTTCGGCGTTCGGCCTTCCAGCGTTCGGCGCGGGTGCCTGTGGAGGGATCTGTCCTGGTCGACGGGTCGTGCAGGCCAGGACAGATCCTTGGTCACCAGATCAGTGCTTGCGGACGATTCGGGACAGGGCCATGGGCAGGGTCAGGACTGCGACGGCCGGGACTATCCACCAGGTTCCGTTGCCCCCCGCGGTGTTCAGCGCGGCGGTGACGGCGAAAGATGCGACGATCGCCAGGGCTACCCTCCAGTCGTCACCGACGATGAAGTCGTACCAGAACAGGCCAAACTTTTTCAGGGAGTTGCCGGCCGACGGTTCGCGGGGCGCGTCGGGGGCCGTCTCCACGGCCACCGAGCGGGTGTGCATACCGGGATCGGTTTCTTGCGCGGAAGGCACGATCGTTTCCAATTCTGGACGATTGCCGGCGAATCCCACCGCGAAGTCGCTTGGTTCAGAAGTGGCAGCGGTCGAGGCCGCCGACGGACGGCGTCGAAGGACAGCGACTATGGCAAGTGCAATGACGGCCAGGGCGGGGATGATGACAAGCAAGGAGAGGTCGGCGGCAGGCCAAACGGCGCCGGTACCCTCGGCACCCCAGAAGATGCCGAAGCCTGTCAGCATGATGCCGACGATGAACTTCATGGTGTTCTCGGGTACCCGTGAGAGAGGCCCGCGCACAACGATGCCGGCGATGGCCACGAGAACGACGGCCGCGACCGCAGTCCAGGCGGCGAGGCTGAGTTGGCCCTGGATATTGCCGAAGGTGACCACGATAAACGCGACTTCAAGTCCTTCGAGCAGGACGCCTTTGAAGGAAAGGGTGAAGGCGTACCAGTCGCTGACTCCGAGGCGCGACTCCTTGGACGCGGATTGTGCCGCTGCGACTTCACGCCGATAGATCTCGTCCTCGTCGTGGAGGGCTTTGTGGCCGCTGGCGCGGAGGATGGCCTTGCGCATCCACTGCAGCCCGAAAGTGAGGAGCAATCCGCCGACGACCAGGCGAAGGACATCCATGGGAATCAGGGCTATCGCGGGGCCGAAGACGATGATGACGGCGGCCAGCACTACTAGGCCTGCGCCGACGCCGGAAAGGGCCGATCGCCAGTCGCGGGCCGTTCCCGCCGCCAGGACGATGGTGGTGGCTTCCACGGCTTCAACCAGGCAGGCCAGGAAGACGGATAGGAGCAACGCGGTGGTATTCAAGGGTGTTCTCTTTCAGTGGTGGACTGTCGTGACAAAAATTCGTTGGGCTTGGCTAGTGCGCGCCGGACGTTGTCCCGAACGCGATCGCGGCTTCCGGATCCACCGTGACGAGGCAGTCCGCGCCGCGCGGAAGTCCCGCCGGGGCAGACACGGAGGTGAGCCGCCCCCAGGGACCTTCCACCACGTGGTCATAGGTCCGCCCCCGGTACGCGACGTCAAGGACTCGCCCGGCCAGTGTGCCGGCGGATCCCGGAAGGGACGCGTGGTTCGGTGCCTGGCCGGGACGGGAATGTTCGGGAAGGCTGAGTCGGGTCGCCGCAGGCCGGACTTGGACGATGGCGTCGTCTCCGGGCTTCAGGTTCCCGGCGCGGCGGCAGTACACTTCGGAGTCTCCGAGCCGGACGGTGACCCTGTCGCCGTGGCCCTGGGTGACGATCCCTGCGAGGGTCCCTCCCACGCCGGTGAACCGGGCGACGAACGGGGTCGCCGGGTTGTTATAAATCTCCTCGGGCCGCCCGTATTGTTCCAGGGTGCCTTCTCGCAACACCCCGATCTCGTCGGCGAGCGCGAATGCCTCACTTTGGTCGTGGGTGATGTAGAGGGCGGACGCTCCCGTCTCGCGGGTGAGCGTGGATATTTCCAGCCGCAGCCGCTCACGCAGATCGGCGTCAAGATTCGACAGCGGCTCGTCGAAGAGGATCAGCGACGGACGTCCAACAAGGGCCCTCGCCAAGGAAACACGCTGCTGCTGGCCTCCGGAGAGTTCGGGCGGATAGCTGGAGGCTTTACCCGTGAGCCCGACCCGTTCGAGCATTTCCGTGATCAGCCTGGTTGCCGCAGCCGTGCGGAGTTTGCGGCGCCGCAGCGCGTAGCCAACATTCTGTGCCACCGTCATATGCGGCCAGAGGGCGTAGTCCTGGAAGACCATGCCCAGATCCCTCCGTTCCGGGGGCACGTTCATGCTCGCGCTGCTGACGGTTGTTCCGTTCAGGGAAATGCTTCCGCTGTCGAGCCGCTCAATGCCCGCGATAGACCGCAGGAGCGTTGATTTGCCCGATCCCGACGGTCCGAGCAGAACCGCGAACCGGCCCGGCTCGATCCTGAGATCAACCCCGGTCAGAGCGGGCGTGCTGCCGTAGGACTTGGCGGCTCCTTTGACCTCAATGAGACCCCCTGACATCCCCGGGTGTTCTGCGGGGCCGTTCGCGTTCGCCGGGGACACGGCAGAACGGGGGCTGTTGCGTCCGAAGACCGTGGTGATCATGATTGTGGTCCTGTCTTTCGCCACCCTGCAGGGGTGGCCAATCGGAATATGAGCGAGGCCAGTCCTACGACGGCCAGCGAAAACGCGACGGCGAGAACCTCCACGGCGGTTCCGCCGCCGAAGTCGTACGTGCTCAAGGCCTGATTGATCCCCACCGCCACCGGGGCAGAACCCGGCGGATACAGGAGCTGGGAAATGGGCAGCTCAAGGATCGTTCCCGAGAAGGTCAACAGCCAGGCCGAGAGGATTGGCCGGGCCAACACCGGAAGAACGACCGACAGCCAGGTCCATACCGGTCCGCTACCGTGTGCACGGGAGGCCTCACGCATCGATTCCTGCAGCTGGCTCATGCTTCCTGCCAGAAGGCGGGTGGTGGAAGGAAGCGCCGAGGCAACGTAGGCGAGTACGAGCAGCGAAGCCGTGCCGTAAAGATGAATATTCAGTGCCGCCGTCACCGGAAGGTTGTAGGTGAAGATATACCCGGCGGCGAAGACGATGCCCGGAAGAGCGATAGCTGCCAGCAGGATGAAGTCCAGCACCTTGGCACTGGCGGTGAGTGAGCGAGCCGTCAGCATTCTGGCGCACAGCAACGCAAGCACCGCGGCCGCGGTGGCGGTGATCAGAGCCATCTGGGTGGAAAAGACCAACGGTCCGAGAAGGTTCGGGCTGTGGAGGGCGTGGTCATAGTTGGTCAGGGACAGGGGGTGGTCGCTTTGCAGCGATCCCAGACCATCGATCATCGACGCCGACACGGCGCCGAAGGCCGGAACACCCAGTGCGATGAGGATCAGAAAGGTCAGGAATCCTCCGGCCGCCGCTTTCCATCCGCGCGAGAGGCTCAACGTACGCCCGGGCCGGCTCCTGCCGCCCAGCACGCGGTAGCTGCGTCCCTTCAACGCCTTGGACTGGAGCAGCAGGGCTACCGCGATCAGGCCCAACAGCATCCAGCTGACAGCCGCAGCAACCGGAAATCGCACCGGGAATGCTTCCACGGCGTCGAAGATCGCGTACGTCGCCACGGGGAAGTGCGAAGTGCTGGACAGCGTGGAGGCCACGCCGTAGTCACTGACTGACTCGGCGAAAACGATGGCAAGAGCGGCCCAGACGGCCGGCCCCAGAAGCGAGACCGTCACGCGCAGCGAATCGATGAAGGTGCCGCCGTGAACCCGGACCGCATCGTCGAACTCGCTGCCCAACCCGCGCATGGCGGCGGAGATAGCCAGGAAACCGAACGGGATCCCCTTGATGCTGAGGATAAGGGCGATACCGACCGGGCCGTAGTAGATATCGCGCGCCCAGGAGCAATCGATGCCGGCCACAGCCAGGACTCCGGAGGGTTCGAGCAGGCGCTGCCAGCCCATGGACAGCAGGTAGGAGGGTGTCAACAGCAGGGCAAAGACAGCGCCCGTCCAGATTTTCCGTCCCGGGACGTCAGTGCGGACAACGAGCCACGCCAGTGCGAGGCTGACTCCCACGGCAACGGCCGCCGCAACCAGTCCCAATGCGGTCGAGTCGGCCAGCGCCTGAAGCAGTGTGCCTTTGAATGCGGCGCTGAAGGCTGAGAGGGTAAACCATTCATCGCCCTGACCGAGCAGGCGGGGGCTGAAAGCAGCGAGCAGGAAGGCACCGATGGGCAGGATCAGGACCATGACAATAGCGAGCCAGAACGCCAGAACGGGCGCGGACCTACCGGACCACGTCTTGCGGCCCTCCGGCGAGCGCCACCGACGCGAGGCCCCGGCGGACGCGAGACCGGGAACCCCAGTCCCGGCTACGGGAACAGCACCCGGTCCCGCCTTGAAGGGCGGAACCGGTTGCCTTAGCCGCTCGGTCATCTATTTGATGTTCGAGTCGAACCAGCTGACAATGTCGGCCTGCCGCGGGCCCCATGTGGAGGGGTCGATGTGCTGGTACCCGGCGGGGAACGACGGAACCCCAGCAGCCGGAGTGATTCCGGAAATGATGGGCCAGAACAACGAGTCACCGTTGGGGTTGCCGTTCTTCATGGCCTCCTGACCGGCCGGAGAAAGAAGGAAATCCGCGAACTTTTTCGCCTGCTCTTGGGCCGTAGCCGGAGCGTTCTTGTCTATGCCGAAGACGCCGGGAAGCAGGGTCGAGGCTGAGAGACTGGCAACCTTGGGCTGAAAATCTGCAGTCGGCTTTACCTTGAGAACTTCAGCGAGGGCCGCCGAGCTTTGGATCATGCCGTACTGGATCTGCCCGGTTTCCAGGGCATGCAGGGTGTCTCCGTTGGTGGGGTACACCTTCATGCCGTTGGACTTCAGGTCCGAAAACATTTTCTTTCCCTGGTCAACTCCGCCGAGTTGGTTCATTACCCCGGCGATCAGCGGATAAGTCGGACCTGACTGGGAGGGATCGTTCATTCCGACCTTGCCCGTGTACTGGGACCCGGAGAGGTCGGCCAAGCTGGTGGGCACCGCAGCGGTTTTCGCGGCGTTGTAAATCACCGCCGGGACCGTCGTCACGCCGGTGGGGATGTAGCTGTGGTCCCCGGGTACTACAGACTGTCCGGCCGGGGTGTACGAGGCGGCAGGAGTGTAGGGAAGCAGCTGGCCCTGCTGGTCCAGGGAAGCGAAGGCCGTGTCGCCGTCGGCCCAGAAAGCAGTCCACTGGGGGTTGTTCTTCTCAGCCGCGATCTTCGTCAAAAGCGGTCCCGTGCTGTCATCCACCAGCTTGACCTGGATACCGGTCGCCGCCGTGAAGGCCTTCACCACGGGGGCGTCGTACCCCATCGCCGAATAAAGGACGAAAGGCGCCTGGTCGGAGCCCGCGGCACCAGTCGCCGTTGAGGAAGCCTGGCCAGCCGCGCTTCCAGCCGCCTGTCCCCCGCAGGCGGACAAACTCAGGGCCGCGCAAGCTGCCATGGCAGTAACCGCAATCATCGCGGATTTGTTCTTCAGTTTCATCACAGAGTGCTCTCTTCGGAATATGCGCCGTTGGAAGACAAATCTAACGGTCGTTAGATCGATGCCGTAATGATCGTGACTTCAGGGGGCTAACAGGGCGTCATGCTTTGGTGAACGCGGGGTTAAGACTGCTCAACGCTTCGCCAGCCGAGCGGCACCCGGGAGCCCGTCCGGAGGGTAGGCAGGCATGCTCCGGATACAAACCGATGATGTGCCCTCCCGAAGCGCGCTCAGCCACGCCAAACTCATCAACTGGCTCGCCAAAATACGGGGTTGCGACACGTTCCAGGGCCCCGGCTCGAACGAAGCAGACCAGGCCCTGGCCAAATGCGCACAGGCCTTGGAAGACTCATCCACGCGGGCACAAATGGATGAGGCACGGGAACTCAAGCCGCGAGCAACTTGAGCTCGGCATTACACCCAGTGCGCTGACCCGTCAGAGGGCCGCACTCATCCGGCCCGGCTGCGGCCCGGCTCCTGGACGGGTTCTTCGAAGTGGGTCAGGGTGCCCGCTGCGTCGATGGAGTCCACTACGGATTTTGCGATATCGCGCAATTTCACGTTGCGGTTGCTCGAGGCTTCCGTCAGGATCCGGACCGCGTCCTCCTGGCTGCAGCGGCTCTGTGCCATGACAACTCCCACGGCTATATCGATAATCGTGCGGGATTCCATTGCCGCGCGGAGATTGTTGGCGCTGTCCTTATGAACAGCGAACCGGACGGCAAGACGCAAGGCCTGCGATACCTCACGGGTGTAACCCCGGGCCCGGTCCGCGGCCCTTTCGTTGAACTTGTGTGGGGCATCGGAATACAGATTGAGGGCCGCCTTGGCCTCGCCCTCAAGGTTGAAAGGCAAGGAGAGCACTGATCTCAGGCCGTACGATGCAACGGCAGTAGCGTAGTCGGGGCCCCAGCGGTTCTCCTCCAGGAGATCCGGAACGTAGACTTCCCGCTCCTCCTTGGCAGCCGTCAGGCATGGTCCTTGGGCCAGGGAATACTGGATCTCGTCCACTTCGCGGGCCACATCGCTGCTCCACCCAATCGTGAGTGCCTTCCGCTCGCGCAGCAGCGTGATCCCACAGAGTGCATCATCGCCGTCGCCCGCCATTTGGTGGGCAGAAAACCGGGCCAATTCGTTGAGGAATTCCTCAAAATCGGCACTTTCCAGGATCAGGTTCTGGATTTGGTCATTGGTGGTCGGGGCGGAATCTTCAGGGAGCATGGCGCGTTCTCCAAGTGAATATGCTGACGGGGGCATATGGAAATAATAAGTCCCTTCCCTCCACCGTCCCATACTGCGCCCCAATAGGATACGCCTAGCGGAAGGCGGGACTTGTCAGGCAGCGGCAACGCCGAAGAAATCTGCCCCGGCGCAGCGTCAGCGCCGCGCGCGCTCCGCCCGCAACCGGGACCATGCGGCGGGTGCCAGTACCACCGCAACGCCGACGGCGGCCCCGATCACCGTCTCGACGATGCGGTCCCGCAGCAGGAGCCCGGGCGGGACGTTGGCAACCAGCAGGGTGGAAATGAGCGCGAGCGGCGTGACGAAGATCTGTGCCACAAGATATTGGCGCACAATGAAGAGCTCAGCCCCGAACTGGCATGCGGCAATTACCAACACCATCTGCCATGGCGCCGGGCCCAGCCAGAGGATTCCGGCCAACACCAGCAAACCGAGCAGCGTCCCAACGATCCTCTGGATTCCCCGTTGCACCCGATGCCGGGTACTGCGCCCCACCAAGGGAACCACTGCCGCCACCATGGCCCAGTAGCCGTGTCCGAACCCGAGCCACTGCCCAGCCAAGGTGGCAAGCGTTCCGGCCAGCCCGGCGGCCGCGAAGTAGCCCAGGCCTTCCAGCCACGCAGCCCGGACTTCCTGCGGCAACAACCGGTCCGCCGGCGGTCGCTTCCAGGGCGTACGGTGGCTCGGGACCATCCGTGCCGACATTCCGATCAGCAACGCCAACACAACGGTCAAACCGGCGGTCAGCATCCCTTCCCAGAGCGGCGGCTGCTGAGGCACGGAGGCGATCGCGGCGAAAGCGAAAATGTGGAAGAGGGAACCAGCCGGGCGAAGCCGCCATAGCGCAGTCACTATGGAGCAAAACGCAGCAACCAAGGTGGTGCCAACCGTGAGGATCCACACGTACACGTCCGAGCCCTGTCCAAACCTGGCCGTCAGGGCGGCGAGCAGGATGATGCCCAGCAGCAGCGAACCGGCCCGGAGTTGGCTTCGAAAACGGTGGCTGTGGGGCTCGTTGCGGCCATAGATGTTGGTGAACGCAGCAAAGCTGGCGAAAACCACAAGGTCCAGCCGTCCGAACAGCACGAGGGTGATCAGTGGCAGGAAGACGCCCACCGCGCAGCGGACAGCCGGGTGATGGTCCTTGTTGCCGGGACCGATCCTGAACATCTCTGCCAGGGCGTTCAATGGATTGCCTGCCTCCGCTTGCTTCTCTTGAGCGCTGTACTGCTCAACTAATACTGCCCGACGGCGGCACTGGCATCCGCTACGAGCTTACGTCGGGTGGTTCCAGGCAGTCCGATCAGCTTCCGTTGAATGGCAAACCGCCGCGCAGGAGTATGACGCCTCGCCACCTTCGATTGATAGTCTCATTCCGGTTGTTTCCAGCCGGGCCGGGCGTCGATCCGGCCACATCACCCAAACCATTCACCGGAGGAAATTCCATGCTCAAAGGTTTCAAGGACTTCGTTCTTCGCGGCAACATCATCGAACTGTCCATCGCCGTGGTCATCGGCACCGCGTTCACAGCCTTGGTCGCGGCTTTCACCACCAACATCGTAAACCCGGTCATCGCCGCCGCCGGCGGAGTCAACGCGCAGGGACTGGGCTTCTCCATCTGGCCCGACAACGCGAAGACCTTCGTCAACTTCGGCGCCGTCATCACCGCCTTCGTGACCTTCCTGATCACGGCCGCCGTGGTGTACTTCATCTTCGTTGCGCCCATGAACAAGATCAACGAACTGACCAAGCGCCGCGCCTCGATCGAAGAGCCCGAAGACGAACCGCTTCCGGCTGACACCGCCCTGCTTGTTGAAATCCGCGACCTCCTGACCGAGCTCGCCGCCGCCAACAAGAGCAACGAGAACGCCCGCTAAATTTCGGACATTACGGCCAGTTCGGCGCATCCGGTCGGCGCCGAACTGGCCCCCATCAGTGCTGCCTTAGATCGTGACGCAGGCGCAACCCACCTGAAACAGGGCTCGGGCACGATAGTGCCATGAAGCCGAACAAGAGGACTTCCGCTACCGCCGAGCTCTCCTGCGAAGTGTGCGGCCAGATGCCCGAGGCTCCGAAGGCCCGCGTCACCGTGGCCCAAATCGCAGTGATGCTGCCCATCGAACTTCTTGTCCACGCCATTGTGGTTGAAACGCAATTGCCTTACCTGGCCAAGGTGCTCCTCCTGACCGTGACCGCAACAGTCCTGGTCATTTGGGTCGCCGAGCCCTCCGCAGCACGGATTCTGCGGCGCTGGATCCACGCGCCTGCCCTCCGCCACCGCAGGAAGCTTCATACCTCCCAGGCTCTTTGGCGGGCGAGGACCGTGCTCCGCGACCAGCCGGGTTCCCTCCAACGCATCACCCAATCACTGGCTCGGACCGACATCAACATCCTCAGCATCCATGTCCACCCCATGGACGGAGCCGTCATGGATGAATTCGTCCTTTCCGCTCCGGGCCACCTCGGCGAGCAAGAGCTGCTGACGGCGCTCGACGACGGCGGCGGCCGGGATTCGCGCGTGTGGCCTACCACCGCACTCGCAATGGCTGACGGCCAGACCAAGGCCTTGAGCCTGGCTGCCCGGATCGCCGACAACCCGGACGAACTGCCGCTGGCGGTTGCGGAACTCCTTTCGGCGAAAATCGTCACCCCCGAAGCCGAAGGTCCGGCCGTCGAGGCGGGCGCCGCCGTCGGGCCCTCCACGACCCTCCTCAAGATTCCCACCGCCTGGGACGGGCCCCTCCTGTTCTCCCGGCCGGGCGAGCCATTCACACCGGCGGAATCAGCACGCGCGCATCGGCTTGCCGAGCTTGCGGAAATCCTGGCGCACAGCCGCCGGGACTAACCGCCTGGCGACACGTCCCCGACTCCGTTTTGCCCGGTATCCCACTTTCGACCATCGGTCTCCCTGAAGCTGCTCGGTATCCCATCCCGGCGCCGACTCGGACGCCAAGACCAACAAATCACCGGATGCAGGCCTCGGTCACATTCTGTTACTTCGCTTTGTATACCAAAATCCTTGACAGTGCCCCGGGTCACATCTAATTTTGATTTTGGGATCCCAAAGCGGGATCCCAAAACAAACCCAACGAACCCGCACCCAGCTCAACAATTCAAGACTTTCCTCGCTCCTCAAACTCCCCCTGAAGGAGAAACTGTGTCTCTCCAAAACACCGAAACAGCGGCGCATGCCGTCGAAGGAACAGCAGAAGAAAAAGCCGGCAAGGACAGCGTGCAGCGACGCACGAGTGTCCGCTGGAGGCTCTTCGTCCTGCTGCTAATCCTGGTAGCCGTCAACTACATCGACCGCGGCTCCATCTCCGTGGCATTGCCCATCATCCAAAAGGAATTCAACCTCGCGCCGGAACTCGTCGGGCTCCTGCTTTCGGCATTCTTCTGGACCTATGCCCTCATGCAGATCCCCGTCGGATTGCTCATCGACAAGTTCGGCCCCCGCAAGGTCGTCACTGCCTCGTGCATCGGCTGGGGTGCCGCCACGGCAGCATCCGGCCTGGCCGGCGGCTTCCTCAGCATGTTCATCGCACGCCTGGGCATCGGCGTCGCCGAGGCCGGAGTCATGCCGGCCGGCGGGAAGCTCAACGCCATCTGGATGCACAAGAAGGAACGCGGCCGCGGCGCCACGATCCTTGATGCGGGCGCCCCGCTCGGCGCCGGCCTGGGCGGCATCCTCATCACCTGGCTCATCGCCTCAACGGGAAGCTGGCGCTACTCGTTCATCATCGCCGGAGCCGCGACAGTGTTCATGGGCCTGGCCGTCTGGTGGTACGTCCGCGACAATCCCCGGAACCACAAGGCCGTCAACGACGCCGAGGCCGAATACATCGAGGCATCCCACGCCGAGGAAGACGCCGAGGCCACGAAGGACGGCGTCAAGGGCAAGCGCGCCCTCCTCCCCTACCTGAAGTTCCGCTCTTTCTGGGCCATGTGCTTTGGCTGGCTTGGATTCAACGGAGTGTTCTACGGCCTCCTGACGTGGGGTCCGCTCTACCTGGCCCAGGCCAAGCACTTCAACCTGAACACCATCGGCTGGTCCACGTTCGTGATCTTCGGTGCAGGGTTCGTCGGCGAGATCCTCGGCGGAACCATAGCCGACAAGTGGCGCGCAGCCGGTGCCTCGGCCAACCTGGTTATGCGCACCCTTCTGGGCATCTCAAGCGTCGTGGTAGTCGGAGGTCTGGTTGGCGTAACGGTCGTCGCGGACCCGATCACCGCCGTCGTGCTCCTTTCAGTGGTCCTGTTCTTCCTCCGCTGGGTAGGGCTGTTCTGGAGCATCCCCGCCATCCTGGGCGGCCGCACCAACGCCGGCGTCCTGGGCGGTGCAATGAACTTCAGCGGCAACATCGCAGGCTTCGTCACCCCGATTGTGGTAGGCCTGATTGTCGGGGCCACGGGATCCTACACCTGGGCCCTCCTATACTTTGTTGGTTCCGCGATCATCATGGGCGTCTCCGTCCTGACCCTGAACTACAACAAGCGGCTTCCGGTCTAACTCGCCTGACCGGACTGGCCGTGCGGTCCTGAACCGCCGCACGGCCGTACGCCTCCGGGAATGCCGGGCGCAATGACCCAAAGAGAACACGAATGGAGCAAAGATGCTGATTGCAGATGAAACCCCCACCACGGACCGCCCCCTCCGGGAATCCGTGCGGGACGCCATCCGTTCGCGAATCTTCGAGGGCCACTACGCGCCCGGCACCCGGCTGGTGGAGCGGGACCTCGCCGCCGAATTCAACGTGTCGCGGCTCCCCATCCGCGAAGCCCTCCGGATGCTGCGGCAGGAAGGCCTCATCCAGGACCGGGCCTCCCGCGGTTCCGAAGTGGCAGGGCTGAGCCCCAAAGACGTCGAGGACCTCTTCGACGTCCGCCAGTCACTGGAAGTCCTCGCCTGCCGCCTGGCAGCGGCCCGCGCCACCGACAGGGACCTCGAACACCTGGCGGGGCTCCTCGACGAGGCGGATCGCTTCCTCGCGAAAGGCTCAATCCTTGAGGCTCACCGCGCCAACAGCGAATTCCACGATGCCATCACGGCCATCGCCAACAACGATTTTCTCCGCACCGCGCTGGAACCTCTCCAAGGCCGCATGCACTGGCTTTTCCGCCACGTGGACGACCTGCCGGAGCTGATCCAGGAGCACCGCGATCTCTACGCCGCCATCGCCAGCGGCGATCCCGAGCGCGCCGCAACGCAATCGGCGTCGCACATTGGTAAATACCGCGAGCAGTTCCCTCAGGACGCGCCCGCCCCCGAACTCAAGTTGCAAGGCAGACGAACATGAAATTGCTAGTCATCAATCCCAACATCAGCGCCGATGTCACTGCGTTGATCGACGCCGAAGCCCGCCGGTCTGCGGGGACTGACACCGAGCTGATCGTCCGGACCGCCGGCCATGGCGTCGAATACATCGAGACCCGCTTTGAAGCACTCATCGCAGCCGGGGCCGTCGCCGAAATCATCGCCGAGCACTCCGGCGGCGATCCCGCAGCGGACCAGATAGACGGCGTCGTGGTGGCTGCCTTCGGAGATCCCGGCATGCCTGCGCTCAAGGAACTCACCGACGTGCCGGTCATCGGCATCACCGAGGCCGCCCTCGTCGCCGCGGCCCTGCAGGGCCAACGCTTCTCCATCATTGCCATTTCGGACCGCATCACCGCTTGGTACCGGGACTGCGTGGAGCATTTCGGACTTGGCAACCGGCTTGCCTCGATCCGGTCCATCAACCAGAGCCTTAACGGCATCGCCACCGTACAACAGGACTTCAAGGAAACCCTCCTGGCGCTGAGCCGGCAGGCGGTCGCGGAGGACGGCGCCGACGTCGTCATCCTCGCAGGTGCCCCGCTTGCCGGACTCGCGCGCGAGCTTGAAGGACAGATCCCCGTGCCAGTGGTGGACGGAATCTCCGCCGGCATCCGCATGACAGAAGCGGTTGTGGCCCTGCAGTCCGGCTTCCACCGCCAAGGCGCTTTTGCGCCGCCACCCGTCAAGAACCGCCGGGGGTTGTCCGAAAACCTCGACGCCGCCCTGACCGCCATCCAGACCGCCGCCGGCGTTACTGCCCACGCCGTTCCGGCCGGAAAGTAGGGACCACCGTGACCATTCCCGATCTCGTCATCGCCCACGGCACCGTCGTCAACAGCCGTCAATCCGCTAGGCCGGCCCGGCAAGCAGCCCACGTCGTGGTCGACGGCGGCCGCATCACCCACGTCATTGACGCCGCAGAACCGGTCCCCGCCGCCTCCCGCATCATCGATGCCTCCGGCAAGTTGGTCATCCCTGGCGGCGTGGACGGCCATTGCCACGTGGCCCAAGTAACCGGCCGATTCCGCACCCTGGACGACTACCGCACTACCTCCACCGCGGCCTTGTGGGGCGGCACCACCACCATCATCGATTTTGGTATCCCGCGTGATGCCCAGGAATCCCCGCTGGATGCCGTCCTGAACAAGAAGCGACTTGCCGCCGAGTCGCGCTGCGATGTCGCGCTGCACGGCTCCGTTGTCAGCTGGGACGAGACCGTGCCCTGGCAGCTCGAGCAGCTCGCCGCCGAGGGCGTCCGTTCGGTGAAGATGTACACCACCAACCGCGGCTCCACCATGGCCGACGGCGACACCATCCTGAAAGTCATGCGCGAAATGGTTCGCCTGGACGGACTCACGTACATCCATGCCGAACACGATCCCATCATTGCCGACTGCACCGAACAGCACGCCGCGGACGGCCGGATCGGCATCGAGCACCTGCACTCCACGCGACCCGAACTCGCCGAGGAAATCTCCGTCAAAGAGACGCTCGCCATGGCCGAGTACACCGGAGCGCCCGTCTACTTTGTGCACCAGTCGACTCCGGGCGCGGTGGATCTTGTCACTGAGGCCCGCGGGCGCGGCCAGGAAGCCTACTCCGAGACGTGCCCGCACTACTTGACGCTGGATGACACGGTTTATGGCAGCGATTTCCCCGAATGGTACGCCTGCTGCCCGCCCATGCGCAGCGCGGAAACAGTGGCCGCGCTGAAGGAACGCCTCGCCACCGGAGCGATCCACACCGTGTCCTCGGACCACTCCTGCTACGACCTCTCGCAGAAACGCGAGCGCACCGACGACGTCCGCTTCATGCCGCACGGGCTGCCCGGCGTCGAAACCCGCATGCCCGTCACCTTCACGGCGATGGCGCCCCACAGCACCGTGGAGGACTTCGTCGAGGTCTTCTCGGCCGGCCCCGCGCGGATCAATTCCGTGCCCGGCAAGGGCGCCATCGCTGTAGGGTTCGACGCCGATCTCGTCATCTTTGATCCCGCCGAAGAACGCGAGGTCGACGGCGGCGCGCTCCACATGGAAACTGACTTCTCGCCGTTCGAAGGGAAGACGCTGAGCGGCTGGCCCGCCGTCGTCGTGTCAGCCGGACGCGTGGTGGTCGACGACGGCGGTTTCCACGATCCCGGCCCGGTGGGCCGTTTCGTTGCCCGCAACGGCTTCGCCGCCCACCGCGATGCACTGTCCGTTCGAAAATCGCCGTCCGTTCCCGCCACCGTTTCTGCTTAGGAGAGCCATGCCTTCCGCACACCGCCCCACCCGTATCGGCATGATCGTGCCGTCGTCCAACACGTGCCTGGAGCCGCAGAGCTACCGGATCCTGGGTGACCGCCAGGACGTCACCATCCATTTCACGCGGATTCCGGTCACCCGGATCGCGCTTGATGATTCCTCGGACAAACAGTTTGATTCGGCCGTCATGCGGGAGGCCGCCGCATTGCTTGCGACGGCGGACGTGGACGTCATCGCGTGGAACGGAACCTCGGGTTCCTGGCTCGGCGCCGCGCATGACGAGGCCCTGGTCCGTGAAATCACGGAGGCCACCGGGATCCCGGCCACGACCTCCACGTTGGCCTACCTGGAGGCCTTCAAGGCGTTCGGCACCGACAGGATCGGCTTGTTCACGCCGTATACCGGAGACGTGAACGAAGCCGTCATCGAGTCGTATGCGCGCGAAGGAATCAAGACGGTCGACCACCGCCATCTGGACCTCAGCAACAACGAATCCTTCGCCCGGGTCACGGACGAGGAAATGCTGCCCGGGTCCTTGGAACTTGCCGCCTCGAACCCGGACGCGCTCATTTACTTGTGCACGAACCTTTACGGCGCCAACATCACCGCGGAAGTGGAGGAAGCCACCGGAGTGCCGGTGCTTGATTCCGTAGCCGTGACGTTGTGGCATTGCCTCCAGCTTGCCGGAGCGCCCTTACTGGCGCCCAAGTGGGGCCGGCTGCTTGCAGAACTGCCTTGATTCGTAAGTGGTCCCCTCTTTAGAGAGGTTGGATGTTCTCCGCCTGGGGGCCCTTCGGGCCCTGCACAACGTCGAACTGGACCCGCTGGTTCTCGTCCAGTGATCGGTACCCGCTCGTGGCGATCGCCGAGTAGTGGGCAAAAACGTCCGCCGAACCGTCGTCGGGGGCAATGAAGCCGAAACCCTTTTCGGCGTTGAACCACTTGACAATACCTGTTGCCACGGCCATGTTCCTTCTCTGAATCTGACTGACCATCGGCTTCAAACCCGATGCCCCCGGACGCATACGTCCGCTTCCTCAAACCTACGGTGTAGGGTTCGGGGGCGCAAGGATCACCGGAAGTCTCAGTGTTTCCGGGTGCCCGAATCTTGAGGATTTCTTGTTCCTCTTCAGTGCGGGATCTTGAAACTGGGACGGCAGAGTGGTTGACGATCAGCATCGTCGGCCATAAGGAGACCACCAGGTGGGGTTGTTCCGGCGCCGGTTCGAAGCGGCAGCCCCGAAGATCCACGTGGACATCCTCGAAGACCACGCACTGCTGCGGGAGAGTCTTGCTTCCTGGCTTGAAGCCAACGCCGGAACCGTGAAAGTGGTGGGCAGGTTCGGCTCCTGGGCTGAGCTTGCCGCCTCGCTGGGACAGTTGTCTGACGTTGTCCTGGTGGACATCATCCTCGGTGACCGGATCCCGCTGCGCTCCAAGATCCAGGCCATTCTCTCGACCGGATCACAAGTGGTGGTCTGCAGTTCCCTCGCGACGCCACTGGTGATCCGCCAAGCGTTCGACGCCGGCGCGCTGGCCTACATACCCAAGACGTCGGGGGCCGAGGTGCTCACCACAGCCGTTCTGGCCGCGGCGCGCGGCGAGAAGTTCGTCCTGCCAGAGCTTGCCGGCGTCTTTGACGTCCCCGGGCCGCGGATCCGCCTCACCCCGCGTGAACACGAAGCCGTGACGCTGTACCTGGGCGGCTCGGGCGGGACAATGGCCGACGTCGGCGCGAGCCTGGGCATCAGCGCCGACGGTGTGAAGAAACTCCTCGTCTCTGTCCGCCGCAAAGCCCACAACGGGCCGCAACCACTCAGCCGGCCCGCGCTCCGGGAACTGCTGATCGCAGACGGCTGGCTGCTCCCTGATCAGTGAGGGGCTGCGGTCATCCGCTCGCTGACCGATCTTCGTCATCCCGGCGACATCGTGTTCTTCAAGGCCAACGGCGTAGTCATGCGGGCGTGAAGAGGAGCGAGACGTTTTGTCCTCCGAAACCAAAGGAATTGCTAAGGGCTGCCCGGAGGCTGGTGTCCCGCCGCGTAGTTGCCACGTCCAACTCCATAAGCGGATCCAGCCCGGAGGTTGTGAGGTTTCGTGTTGGCGCTACGACTCCGTGCTCCACGCTCAGAATGGTCAGGAGCGCCTCCACGGCACCGGCAGCCCCGAAGTGAAGTCCGACGTGCCGTGTTGCGTTGCCGCAATCTCGATGGGGAAGCTAGCGCGCCAGCCTGGTCTCTTCATCCACACGGCCCAGCTTGTCCGGGTTCCGCATGGCGAAGATCCGCGCAATCCGCCCGTCCTCGACCACCACACTGATGAGCGACGGCCCGCCTGCTTCGTCGTCGATCCGGATGCCAAGGCCGCCATTGAGCCACAGCAGGGCGACTTTCGGATTGACCGCCCATTGCGGGAACGGCCGCAGCAGATTGATCACCTTCTTCACGCCGTACACCGGCACCCGTGCGGCCAGCGCAATTCCGCCGCCGTCCGCGACGAGAACAACGTCCGGGGCCAGGACATCCATCAGGCCCTGCACGTCACCGGTGGTGACTGCCGAGAGGAAACGTTCGACGACGGCCTGCTGCTCGCTGCGGTCCACCTGCATCCGGGGGCGGCGTGCCGCCACATGCGAGCGGGCACGGCTGCCGATCTGCCGGACGGCCGCCGTCGACTTGTCCACCGCCTGCGCGATCTCCTCGTAGGGTGCGTCGAAGACCTCGCGCAGGACGAAGACCGCCCGCTCCACCGGGGTCAGCGATTCGAGGACAGTGAGCATGGCAATCGAGACGTTCTCGGCCAGTTCAATGTCTTCGGCGACGTCCGGCACAGTGAGCAGCGGCTCGGGCAGCCATTCGCCCACGTACTCTTCCCGCCGTCGGCTCAAGGTCCGCAGGCGGTTCAGCGCCTGGCGGGTGACGATGCGGACAAAGTAGGCCCGCGGGTCACGGACCTCCGCACGGGCCCCGGCATCCAGGCCGGCCCACCGCAGCCAGGCCTCCTGCACCACGTCCTCGGCGTCGGCAGCGGAGCCGAGCATCTCGTAGGCGACGGTGAAGAGCAGGCTGCGGTGGGTGGTGAAAAGATCCAGGCGGTCTGTGGTGCCGGAACTGCCGCTGCTGTGCATACCGGCCACGCTACCGCGCGCCTGCCTGGGACCGCGAGGGACTCGGCGCCGCGAGGGGCTTCAACCCGCAGGAATCAGAGAAGCCCTCGGACTCGATGCCGAGCGCCACGTTGCCGCGGGTGGTGAGGTTGGCGTAGCCGATCACGCTGGTGAGCTCCACCAACGCCGCCGCGCCGAGCTGCTCCAGCAATCGGGCGGCGAGCTTGTCACTGACGGTCACTGGCGTGGTGCTCATGGCCTCGGCATACTCCAGCACGTCGCGTTCCAGCGGTGTGAAGACGCTGGAATCGCGCCAGCGCGGGATCTGCTGCGCCTTGTCCAGGTCAAGGCCCCTGTTGTGCGCCATGAAGTAGTTGAAGTCCAGGCACCAGGTGCAGCCGATCAGCGAGGCCACCGCCATGTGGGCATAGGATTTCAGCGATTCATCGCAGCTGTTCCACTTCTGCAGCTTCTGCCCCATGCCCATGGAAGCCTTGAGCACGGCCGGGTTGTGCCACATGACGCCCAGCGATTCCGGCACCTTGCCGAACATCTTCGCGCTGAACTTCTTTATGAGGGTGCCGTAAAGTCCGGTGATCTCTGCGGCTGGGATCCGGGTGGTCATGATTCCTCCTGGGGTCGGTTTCCTTGCCTTACGGCATGAAGACACCGGCCGGATGGAATGTGTGACAGCCGGGACTGTTAATTTCTCAGCTCACCCCAAGATCACCGGCCACGGGCTTCTGCGCCCAGTCGAGGGCGAAGTCGGCCGCCTCCCAGGCCTGCTCGCCGCAGGTGTAGTGGCCGCGGCCTTCAAACAGCTTGTATGCCGTAGTGCTATAGGGGCGATACCCCAGGAGGGGCGGGGTTCGAGGCCGCCCCTTCGACGGCGTCAAAACGTGCCGGAGGTCCGGAAGCCTTAAAGGAGCCCTACCTTGGTCATCAGCTCGGTGACCTTTTCGCTGTTGAGCTTGGCCGGGTCCACTGAAGGTGCCTGGAGATCCTTAAGGGGCACAAGCTTGGAGTTCGCCGGTACGTCGGAGCCAACCGTGTACTCAAAGGAGTCACCGTTCTGGAGGACCTGCTGACCCGCTTTGCCCGTGATGAACTTCAGGAACTGCTGGGCTTGGGCCTGTTTCTTGCTGGATGCCAGAACAGCGCCGCCGGAGACGCTGACGAACGCACCCGGGTCCTGGTTCTTGAAGTAGTGGAGATCGACGTTCTTGCTGTTTTCTCCGGATTGGGCCTGGTCCACGAAGGAGTAGTAGTGGTACAGGACTCCCGCTTCGACCTCGCCGGCATTCACAGCTGCGAGCACCGGGGTGTCGTCTTTGTAGGACTTGAAGTTGGTTTTGGCCGCCTCCAGCCATTTCTGCGTAGCGTCTTCTCCCTTGAGCGCAAGCATCGCGCTGACGATGGCCTGGAAATCAGCTCCGCCAGTGGAGGCACCGATGCGTCCCTTCCATGACGGGTCCGCGAGGTCCATCAAGGACTTGGGAAGCTGGCCCGCCCCGAGCTTGGTCTTGTTGTAGGCCAGCACCGTGGAGCGGGCCGCGATGCCCGTCCAGTCGCCTGTGGAGGGCCGGTACTGCGCAGGGACCTGGCTGAGGGTTGCCGGGTCCACGGGGGCGAGCAATCCTGCACTCGCGATGCGGACCATGGCCGGGGAGTTTTCCGTGAGGAAGACATCCGCCGGGGAGTTCTTGCCTTCCTCACTGAGCTGGTTGCTCATTTCAAGGTCGTCACCATTACGGAGCGTAACCTTGATGCCCGTTTCCTTGGTGAAGGCGTCCACCCATGCGCCGGTGAGGTTTTCATGCTGCGCGTTGTATACGACGATGCCGTCGCCGGACGCGCCGGCCGTGGAACCGCCGCTTGCGGTACCGCTTGGTGCGCCGCTGCACGCCGAGAGTGCCAGCAGCGTGGCCGTGGCGGCGGCAAGGGCCGAAGCAGGTTTGATGCCGAATTTCATGGGGGCCTTTCAAGGGTTCCGGCCGGGACCGGACTAGTTGTGGGCAGCCCTACCCTTCATGCAGAGCAAGCCCGACGACTCGGGAGAACGGTAGCGAGATAGGCAAGGCAATCCTTACTGTAATAACAACATGCCGCTGTTGCGTAATTCTGGGCACGCTGGGGTCGACTGTTACAAACGTTCTCCTGCAGCGGCGCGTCCTGCAAGTTCTGCCGCCTGAGCCGTTGAAAGGGCATATTGCGCCCTCGGCGGGTTCAGCGCTTTTGCTAGGGTGATGCCTTCGGTTGGCGTTCGCTGACGAGGGAACGCTCGATTTCTGCGGATGTCCCACGACGGAGCGCAGGTCATCGAGGATCAGCGTCCTTGCCGGACGCTTTGTCCGTGGACACCCTGCCCACATGGACGCCTTCCAACTGGCCCTGGCTGTTCTAGTCCAGGCCGCTGACCCTGACGTATCCGATAGGTTGGACGACTATGTTCGACTCCCAAGGAAGAGTGTCAGATTGAAATCCAAGTCTTCTGGCAACTTGTGTCAAGAAAACTCTAAGGCCACTCTAATCTGACAGTATTTCCGGCTGTTCCTGACGTCAGGCTGGGGTGTAGCTGAATCTGGCGGGAGAATGAAATACGTCGGGGGTTTCCTGGCGCTGTGCGCCCTTTTCGCAGTTAGCGATGTGGAAAGGGCAGAGTACGAGGGCCCGTGGTGAGAGATAGGGAATTCATACTCCCCACCCGGACCCCGCACTCTAGACCACGCAGAATGTATCCTGACGGGCTTGGGAATGAATCTCGGTTATTAGACGCTCTGCATTTCGAGCTCGGTTTGGATTTCGTCGGCTTTGGCGCGGCGGATTGGTGGTGCCAGGACGTCGTCGGGTATGGGGCAGATGTAGGGAGTTTCTGCTGTGAGGTCGTCGAACTCGGACTTGGCCTGGGCCATGAGCGCAGGGTCGGTGAAGAGGGAGAGAGCGGTGCCGGCCATCGCTTTTGCGGCGTAGATCATGCCTTTGTGCGCTGCGGGCACCTTGCCCTGCGCGACGACCTGCCAGGTGTGTAATGGAGTGCCCAGGGCGAAGCTGGCGGCCATGATTTGAACGGTGGGCACTGACCAGCTAACGTCACCGACATCGCTTGAGCCGGTCAGTTGCGCGCGCGGTAGCGTGTCGGGTTCAGGGATTTCATCGTGGAGGGCTTTCTCCTCGTTCGCACTCCATCCGATGGCGGTCTTGGCTGTGCGCACCTCCCGGCGGTCCAGTCCTGCAGCGAAGCGGGCGGCGGTTGTTTGGTCGGATGCGTCGAAAGGAACGCCGCCGAGTTCCTTCACATTTTGATAGAGAACCTTTTCAAGGGCGGCGTTGGGAAGGATCTCCGAGCATGCGCCATCAAATTCAACGGTTAGTTCTGTTTCTGTCATCAGCGCAGCCCCCTGCGCGACCTTGAGCACCCGGTCGTAGAGGGCACGCATTTGCTGCCCGTCTGTGGCCCGGATGATGTAGTACACGGACGCCTGGGGTTGCACGACGTTGGGTGATAGTCCGCCGGCGTCTGTGATTGCGTAGTGGATCCGTGCAGTGTCGGGCATGTGTTCGCGCAGGAAATTGGTGCCGACATTAAGGAGTTCTACCGCGTCGAGTGCGCTGCGGCCCATGTGTGGTGATGCGCCGGCGTGCGCTGCGACACCTTTGTAGTGGAAGTAGACCTGGGTGTAGGCGAGCATCAGGTTCTGCTTCCACAGCGTGCTGGCGAAGGGGTGCCAGGTGATTGCGGTGTCGACACCGGCGAATGCTCCGCCTTTGACCATGAAGCTCTTGCCGGCCGCTGCTTCCTCAGCGGGGCACCCATAGTACCGTACCCGGCCTGGCAGCCCGTTTTTTTCCAGATACCGGGCGGTGGCAACGGCAGCGAGGAGCGAGCCGGCGCCGAGCAGGTGATGGCCGCAGCCCTGCCCGTTTCCGGAGTGGTTGTCGGGGTCGGGGCAGCGCTCGGGGTTGCCGCTGTCCTGGCTTAACTCTGCCAGGGCGTCGTATTCTCCAAGGAAGGCGATGACGGGGCCTGTAGAGCCTTTTTCAGCATAAAAAGCAGTCGGTATCCCGGCGACATCACGTGTGATGGAGAACCCGTACTTCTTAGCCACGACAACCTGTCGGGTGACCGCGGTATGTTCCTCCCAGCGCAGCTCGGGCTCGTCCCAGATCGCGTCGGACAGTGCGGTGAATTCCGGGGCCAAGGCCTCGACGTCTTCAATTAAAGGATTCAGGTGTTCCATGGTTCGTTCCCTTCCATAAAGGTTCAGTGCGTGCATGTGCGGCAAAGATGGTCCATGCCTGCCGGGCCTTGCGTGGCAAGGCGCATTTAGTGGGGGACGGCTGTGGGGACTTCGGGCTCACTGGTTGGCTGCGTTTTCGAACGCGTGAACCAAGCAACTGTGATTGTGAGGATCACGGCGATGGCGGTAGCAAGGAAAGTGATTCCCGGAGCCAGTGGCAGTCCGATGAACACGACCAGCCCGGCTATGGCCACCGCGACGATAGTGGTGCGGATGCTTTTTAGCGCCAGAACGCTTTGGAGGACGACTGCCCCGAAGATGGCCGGCAGGATGTAGAGCCGTGCTGTGTTGATGACCGCTGGGGGCAGCAGTCCAACGATGAGGGTGCCCAAGACGCCTACGAAGAGGATGAGTGTTGTGATGTGGACGAGGACTGCTCCGATGATGGCGCTTCCTGCGATCAGCTCTGCCCGACGGGTGCCTGGCTTTTCATTCAGCTGTGCTTGGGCGACGATTGCCGCCGGCAGGAGTTTGTTGGAGATGTTTCCGATCAGGAACGCCTGATACATCGCGGAGCGGCCAAGGATGGGGAAATACGATACGGGTTCAACGATCGCGAAGAGACCGAAGGTGGCCACTACGGCCCCGACCGCTGCCCACAGTTCCAGACCTGTGATGCCGAGTCCTGTCCCGAAGGCTGCGTAGAGCGCCGACACGAGGGAAATCAAGAGCCCGAGCCCGAGGGTTACGGGACCCCAGATTGAAGTGGTCCGGTCAAAGGCGGCAAAGCCGCGGCGGGTATGGGGGGATGCTGACATCGAACGCTTCTTTCTTTGGATCAGGAGACCGACACGGGATTGGTCACTAGGTATGCGACGGCGAGCGAGATGAAAATGGCGATGCCGAGGCCCCATTCGCGAAGCCACGGGAGATGGAAGCGTTTAGAGACCAGGAGGCACAGGCCCATAACTGCGGCCGACGAAACCACCGTGACCAGGTGCACGGGGGACTTCAGGGTTTCCTGGAATGTCAAAGTGAAAAACGCTGCCAGGAGCGCGGCAGCAGGAACGATTGTCATCACCGCTGGGTTGACTTGGCGGAGCTTGGCGTCGCCCTTACTCAGGATCGGCGTGAGGACCAAGGTTGCGAGCATCCAGAGAAGCCCGCCCATGGTCATCGCAGCAAAACCCAAGGCGAAGATCTTTTGCGTGTAGGTAGGACCCCCGAGTTGCGCACCTTGCGTTCCGGCGGCCAGTCCTGCCGCCGCGACGTCGAAGGCCGCCGAGCCGACCAAACCAATCCTGGTCAGCACCGCGGGAGTGCCGAACAAGGGCAGCAGCGAGATCGCGATAAGAGCCACAGCCAGTGACGGCCCGATCGCGGCTACTGCTCCGGTGCGTACAGAACCCCGAACCTGGGAGGGGCTGAGATCGGCATCGCCTGCGGCTTGCCTGATCGCCCTGAAATAAATCACGGACTGAAGAATGATCACCAGGAAAACGCCGGCGGCACAAATCCACAGCACCGGGTGATGGATCAGGGGCTGGATATCCGTCGAGCCGGGATCGACAACTGTAGTAGCCACGCTACTCCTCATCAGTTTGAAAAAAGGGGAACGGAATTTGAGGAAGGTCGGAAACCCCGAGGTTCCCGGGGGTCAAAATCATCACAGTCAACCCAGACGCCAGGAAAAGATGGGTGACTCCGGTCACGCACAGGATGACTGCTCCAGAGTAGGATTGGGACGCACGGAATGATACGGAATGCAGTAAATTACCCCTAAGGATGCTTCTGGTGCAGGAAACGGTGTTCGACGAACTCGATCTGATGCTGATTAACGCACTGCAGATTCAGCCCCGAGCGTCATGGGCGGCCTTGGGCCGGGTCTTGGGGGTGGACCCGGTGACCTTGGGCCGCCGCTGGGAACGGATCTCGAACGAGGGCCTGGCATGGGTGACCGGTTACTCCGACGCCAAACTGCAGGCTGGGGCCATAGTGGAAGTCGAGGCGACGCCTGGCAAGCTCATGAATCTGGCCGAGGCCTTGCTGCCGGACCCTGAGGTGGCAACGGTGGACATCACCGCAGGTTCACGGGACCTGGTGCTTTCCGTGATCGCTCCTACAAGCGAGGCTCTCTACAGGTATGTGCTGGAGCGGCTGGAAAGACTGGATTTCGTAGCCAAGGTTTATTCGTATCCGATTTCCGATGTCCTCGCAGAGGCCAGCCAATGGCGCCTGAGGGCGCTCGATACGAAGCAAGTGGAAACCCTGCGGGCGTTCAAGCCGGAGACGGCGCGGACGAGGCGGCCCACGGAATTTGACGCGGCGGTTGCCAAGGAGTTGTTCCATAACGGGCGCGCGACTGCCAAGGAAATCGCAACGTCTATTGGAGCCAACCCGCGAAAAGTCCGCGAGTCAATTGCCAGCCAGCTGTCGGCGGGGACAATTCGGCTGAGGACCGACGTCATACGCTCAGCGTCAGGCTGGCCGGTCAACGCCTGGTATTTTTTGTCCTTGCCCGCTGCCCAGGCAGAACGGATTGCCAGGCAACTAAGCCGGCTTGATGAGATCCGCTCCGTGGTGTCGATAGTTGGCAGGTACAACATCGCAATGACCGTCTGGATGAGGACGCTCAAAGACATCTCCCGGCTCGAAGCAGCCATAGAAGAACAATTGCCCGGCGTGCGCATCACCGACCGGTCCGTGGTAATGCGCACCACAAAACTGGTCGGAACACTGCTCGACGAGAACGGACGACGAAGAGGCTACCGCGCCACCCATCTTCAGGCCGCAAAACCTTGACCAATACTGCAACCTACATGTCCGCGTAAGGAAACCATTAAGGACCGACGACGACCGCTCGGTTTGGTGGTCTGATGAAGATAGTCAATCGAGGCTTTGGGCTGACCCTCCGTAGGAGCTGAAACCACCATGAATCGCACTCCCCTCAACCAAGGAACGGCAGACGATTCCGAGCCTTCCGGCACGACCCCGATAGACTACGTCGTCGTCGATGAACTTGGTGACTTCACGTACTATCCGTCCAAAACCGCCATGCTCGAAGACCTTGAGTATGTTGACGAAGCAGCCAGCATTTTGGACCGGGCGGGCAACAACTTCCACTTGACCTTGGAGGCGGACCGGAAGCTGACCTTGGGATCCTCGTTCGGCCGGGTCGAATTTACGTGGCTCCGCCAGACCTGGATCAACAACCGGCGCCGCGAACCGCAAGCGCATCGATTGCTCCGTCTCTACCCTGCAACTCTGGATGCCCTTCTGACTGGAATATTTGAAACCCTGAGCCTGGAACTCGCCAGCAGCGCCACCAGTTCGCCCTGGATACTGGATGTAGCGGGAGAAGAGACCCATCCCGCGACGCTCCGGGACGTCGATGGCCTCCTCGCGCGGCTGGATCACCTTGAACGTGTCACTGTTCGCGATCCCTTCGGACACGTGTACCGGCCAACCCGTCATGCAACACACCGCCTCCATGCCCCTCGCGCAGGGGCGATCTACTACGTGGAGATGGAACCCCACCCCGGAGAGGCCGGGCAGCGTGCCAGCGTACCTGACAGCCTGCCCTGAGTTCCTTCGCTGCGGGTTACCGCCCGGTAGGCACGTTCTGCGATAGTTGGGTACATGGTGAACGTCCAGACCGAAATACTGATCCAGCGGCCCCGCGAGATCGTGGCAAGTTATGCTTCCGACCCGGACAACGCGCCGGTCTGGTACGCGAACATACGATCTGCGCAGTGGCAGACGCCGCGGCCCCTGGCGGTCGGATCCCGGGTTGCCTTCACCGCCCGATTCCTGGGCCGGAATCTGGACTATGTCTACGAATTCACCGAGCTTGTCCCCGGCGAGAAACTCACCATGCGCACAAGCCAAGGTCCATTTCCGATGCGGACCACCTACACCTGGTCCGATGAGAATGGCGCGACCCGCATGACCCTCCGCAACACAGGCGAACCCTCCGGGTTCTCTGCGCTTGCAGGCATCGTCATGGCGCCAATGATGCGCGCGGCCATGCGCAAGGACCTGGAGAACCTCAAGAAGATCCTCGAAGCCAACTAGAAACGACGAACCCAAGCTCTCCCCCACCAGGAACGGCTAAGCGCTCATCAGGGACGCGGCAGGCGCGAACCAAGTTCGCAGCCCGCCGCTCCGCATTAAGCGTCAGGGCCCGACGGCGACCAGATCGATCTCGACCCGGAGGTCGCCCAGGCCTACGACGTGGCTGCGGCTCACGACGATGGAGCTAGCAGTTGACGCGGAATGGCCGGCAAAGCCAACCGGAGCCAGCTAGCAGGGCCTATTTCGCGCCGATCAGCCGTTGGTGAGGGTGACGTCGTCGAGGTACATCCAGGTGTCATCAGCGGGGTTCGCACCGTCGAGGTGGACATTGAACCGGAGCACGATGGTCTGGCCCTTGTACG
>NZ_JBFBLA010000027.1:0-1663 GCF_040702485.1 Arthrobacter sp. NPDC080031 | reverse complement strand
GTGAAGGTGTACGCGGTGCCGTTCGTCAGCCCGGTCACGGTGGTGCTCGTCGACGGCGGATTCCCGGACACCGTCACCGGGGCCAGCGTGGTGGTGCCCGCATGCGGAGTGACCGCGTACGACGTAATCGGGGAGCCACCGTTCGCCGGCGCCGTCCACGACACCACCGCGGACGCATCCCCGGCCGTCGCAACAACACCACTGGGAGCGGCAGGGGCCGTCGCCGCGGCCGTCGGGGTGACCGGCGCCGAGGCCGCCGACGCCGGAGACGTGCCGATCGCGTTCGTGGCCGTGACCGTGAAGGTGTACGCGGTGCCGTTCGTCAGCCCGGTCACGGTGGTGCTCGTCGACGGCGGATTCCCGGACACCGTCACCGGGGCCAGCGTGGCGGTGCCCGCATGCGGAGTGACCGCGTAGGAGGTGATGGCTGATCCGTTGTTGTTCGGCGCCCTCCACGACACGACGGCGGATGCATTGGCCGCCGTCGCGGTCACCCTAGTAGGGGCCGCAGGAGCCGTCGGGGCTGTGACGATGACTTTGCTAGTGGTGACCACGTCGGTCCACGGGCCCGCGGGCACATCCGGGTCGTCCACGAAATGCCAGCCCACATGGTCGTTGTCGCCGTCGAGCTCGGTGTAACCGAGGCAACCGTTCAGCGCCGGGGAAACGTCCATACCAGCGCCTTGGGTCGGGTCCCCCGAGTAAAGCTTGTTCGCTGGCCGCGCGTCATTGGACCCGAAGACATAGGCAGCGTCGTGGTAAAGGGTGCCGCTTGAGGGTCCGGCGTCTTCGATCTGGCCATAGCATGTTCTGCCGTTCGGGCCGGTGATGGCCACCCAGCGGTTCTTCATGTAGCTGAACGAGGAGTCGGTGCAGTGCCCTGTATATCCGGGGTCATTGGCCCACGGGATGTCGGTGCACCGATTTGCGAAGCCGATCGGATCATTCAGGTCGTCGTAGGGCAAGGTGAGGTAGAACGGATTCTGCAAGGGCCTTGGCTGCCGTGTCGGGAAATAGTCCGTCGCGGCACTCCGGGCCTCGGTGGAACAGGTGAACGTCGTATACGTTGTGCCCTGGTTGTCGACACCATCGCACCCTCCCCAAGGCGAGCCGGGGCAGCCTGCGGCCGAAGACGGGGCGACTCCCTTAATTACCCCGGTATGGCTCAGGGCCCATTGTGCATCGTAAGTGGAGCAGATCTGGGATCCGTCAGAAGCGTTCGCATTGAAAACTTCGCCGACCCAGAACGTTGTGGAGACGATGTTTGTGTGATTCGGGTAGGTTCTGGTGACGGCTTGGGCAGGATTTGCGGCAACCGCGGCGAGTACGAGTATCAGTGCAACCAGAATGGTCAAGACGTTTCTAATGGGGTTCCGCTGGCTCGCCAGATACTTCATCGCTGTAGTCCGTTCTACTCGCTACCAAGGCAGCAGGATTAAGCACCGAAGTTCACGAAACCTGACGTAGCAGGCCAACCCCGATGCACCATTATTTAGACATTCCCATCGCCGGGCCGGTTTAGACACGACAGGTAAGGCCAGACAGTTCAGACGCCGCCATTCAGTGGTTGGTGAGGGTGATGTCGTCGAGGTACATCCAGGTGTCGTCGGCGGGGCTGGAGCCGTCGAGGTGGACGTTGAACCAGAGGGTGATGGTCTGGCCT
>NZ_JBFBLA010000026.1:0-64453 GCF_040702485.1 Arthrobacter sp. NPDC080031 | reverse complement strand
TGCACCCGGGAGGGTGTGGGAGAGTAGGACACCGCCGGACAACCATTCACGGCCAGGCCCCGACACACGTCGGGGCCTGACCCATTTAACAACACACGAACCGCACCCGCCCCGGCCCCCACCCGCCGCCCACCAGAAGTGAGCCGGCGTCCGGCCAGGACCCGGTATATGTGAGCGGGCGTTTAGCCGGAGAAGAAGTCGGAGAGCTCGGCAATGAGCTTGTCCGGGGCGCGGATCACTCCGTCGTGGCCGTGGCCGGGCAGGATGGTGTAGCTCGATCCGGAGAGTACGTCGTGGATCTGGCCACACGCCACGCCGAAGTAGGCGGGGCTTTTTTCCCCGACCACAATGAGTGTCTCCAACGGCAGCTCAAGGAACGGTTCTGCCGGCATGTCCGCGGCAATGACTGCCTTGATCTCACGCACGCCGGCCTGCATGAGCTCACGCATCTGCTTGCCCATGGGAGTGCCCGAGGTCAGCTTGGTGACGAGCGTGAGCATGGACAGCGGCATCCGCGCGAAGGCACCCTCCGTTTCGACGCCCTTCACGAGCACAGCGAGCCCGCGGTCAAAGTCTCCAGCCGCCGTCGCGCGCTCGTATTCGCTCGTCCACTCTGCCTTCACGCTGTGGTTGACGGAGACTGCGGGGTCGTAGACCGCCAGGCGTTCCACCGGCAGCGTGCGTGCCGCGTGCAGGGCCACTGCGCCTCCGAAGCTGTGGCCGAAGACATCGGTGCTGGCCGTGTGCTTCATGACTTCGGAAAGATCCCGGATGTCGACGTCGAGGGTGTAGTCCTCGGGCTGGGGCGATGATTCGCCACGGCCGCGGCGGTTGAAGGTGTGGACCGGGCGGCCAAGGGCGGCACTGAGTTTCTGGGCAAACTTGGAGTAGTCCGCGGCGGTCACCATGGAGGCGGGCACGACGACGACGCCTGAGCCGCCGGCGGCAAGCTCACCGCCCGTCGTGAACAGCTCGAGGGTTCCGCCGTCGGCCGTTGTGATCTTCTCGCGCGTCATGCTTCGAGCCTAACCGAGCCGCAGGGTTCCGTCAGTCCTTGAAATAGCTGGAAAGGTCCAGGACAAGTTCCTTGACCGCGGCAGGAATGGATCCGTGGAAGCCTTTTGGCGATACGACGAGCGAGCTTCCGGGGACAGCTGCGTAGAGTCGCTCCGCCGTGACCTTGTAGTATTCGGGGCTTTTGCTCCCCACCATGAACCGCGTGCTTCGGGGGAGTACGGAGAAGTCCCGGGGGCGCGCAGATTCGTCGTAGGCGGCTTTGAGTTCGGCTACGCCGGTTGGCATGAGTCCTCTGAGGACCTTGTTGACCTTCGTGTGCGAAACGAGGGCCATGAGTCCGGCCAGGATGGGCTCCGGGATTCGCGCCAAGGCCGTGCCAGGCTGCATGCCCCTTTTCATCCTTGCCATGGCACGCCCCACATTGCCGCTATCCACGGCTTGGGCAAAGCCGTCCAGCCAGCCCGTGTCCACGCTTCCGTCGATGTTCACGGCGGCGTCGTACACAGCAAGTTTGTCCGGCTCGTAGCTTGTTCCCGCAAACTCCTGAACGGCGTTCAGTGCCACGGATCCGCCAAGGCTGTGGCCAAGGAGGTTCCTGGCGCCTGTGGCGTCCATGATGCTGCGGACGTCCGCAATCTCCGTGGCCATGGAGTAGTTTGCGGGTAGTTCCGTTGAGCTGCCGCGGCCCCTGCGGTCGTAGACGTCGACCGCCCAGCCCTCGCCGAGTCCCTTGGAGAGCGCCATGGAAAAAGGCCGGTAGATGAGCGCGGTCAGGAATGCGCCGCCAATGAGCACCACGCGGCGCTCTCCAGGGGCGTCCACCGTGCCGTAACTGTACAAGGCGAGCTTGCCGCCGTCGGGTGTCGGGACCTCACGTTCTCTCACCGTTTCATCCTAGGGGGACGGCGCCTTCGCCGTCCCTTGGGCCAGGTAGCGGGCGATTCTCACCGCGAGCTGTTTCCCCGGCCGGAGGGGACCCTCGTGGAACTGAAGCGGGACTACCGCGAAGTCCACCAACGGGATGGCATCCGCGAGCTGCCGGCCTGTTTCGGCAAAGTACGCCGGACTCCACCCGCCACTGAGCATCAGGGTTGGCGTTTTCAACTCCGCATAGTCTTGGATATGCGAGTCGGCGTCGATGATCGCGCGCATCTCCAACACCGCCGTCGGCAGCAGTTCCCTCATCTCGGATCCCAACCTCGTCTTGGCTGAGAGGATGCTGATCATCCGCAGCGCCCCGAGCGGCAAATAGGAAATCGGGCCCGCCGTGCCCAGCCCCTGGACCAAATGCGCCCATGCGTTGTCGAGCTGGCCCGCGGTGACGGCCTCTTCCAATTGCGGCCGCCAGCGCCCGTTCAAATTTCCGGAGAGGGAAACCGCGGCGTCGTAGGTGACGAGGCGGGAAATGGGTGCGCGCAGCGCCGCCTGGAGCGCGACGAATCCGCCATAGCTGTGCCCCACGACGTCGGTGGACCCGCTCGCGTCCATGACGGAAATCAAGTCACTGGTCTCCGTCGCGGCGGAGTAGTCCGGCGGCTGCGGTGCCGATCGGCCGCGGCCGCGGCGGTTGTAGGAATGTACCGGCCGGCCAAGCAGGACACTCAGGTTCCGGGCGAATGGCCAGTAGAGGGAATCGGTCACCAAGGTGCCGTGAACAAGGACGACGCCGGGCTCCTCCGCAGCGCTCGAAGCGCCGGGAATGGACGCCCCGGCAACCGGCCGGAAGGAATGCACCTCAAGGTGGCCGCCGTCGTCGTCCGTTTCAACTGTCCATGTCTCCACAGCCCGAGTCTATGTTGCCGCAGGGGCGGGAGGGGAAGATAGGGAACTCTAAGGAATCCCCGGTAAACTTGTGGATTGTGACTTCCGCAAACACCCCATCCCCGCACACCGCCGAGCCCGCCGACGCCAGCGAGCAGATGCGCATCCGCATGGAAAAGCGCAGCAAGCTGATTGAGCGCGGCACCGAGGCCTACCCGGTGGGTGTTGAGCGGACCCATTCCCTCGCCGAGATCCGCGAGAAGTACGCCCATCTCCAGGCCGACGAAACCACCGGCGACGTCGTGGGCATCACTGGCCGCGTCGTGTTCGTGCGCAACACCGGCAAGCTCTGCTTCGCCACCCTCCAGGAGGGCGGCGTAGACGGGAAGGGCGTGCGCCTGCAGGCGATGCTCAGCCTGGCGAACGTCGGCGAGGAAACCCTCGCCGACTGGAAAGCGCTGGTAGACCTCGGAGACCACGTATTCATCAAGGGCGAAGTCATTTCCTCCAGGCGTGGCGAGCTGTCCGTCATGGCCGACTCCTGGTCCATGGCCTCCAAGGCTTTGCGCCCGCTGCCTGTGCTGCACGCCGAACTGAATGAGGAAACCCGTGTCAGGCAGCGCTATGTGGACCTCATGGTCCGCGACGAAGCCCGGGAAATGGTCTACACCCGCGCAGCGATTACGCGGTCAGTTCGGGACACACTGGACCGCCGCGGCTATGTGGAGGTGGAGACGCCCATCCTGCAGCTCGTCCACGGCGGTGCCACGGCCCGCCCGTTCGAGACCCACATGAATGCCTTCGACCAGAAGATGACGCTGCGTATCGCCACCGAGCTCTTCCTCAAGCGCGCCGTGGTGGGCGGAATCGACCGCGTCTACGACATGGGCCGCGTCTTCCGCAACGAAGGCGTCGACTCCACGCACAGCCCCGAATTCACTACGTTGGAATGCTACGAGGCGTGGGCGGACCAGTTCGTCATGGCCGAGCGCATGAAGGAAATCATCCTCAACGTCGCCGACGTCGTCGGCACCCGCACCATCCAGACTGGCGCCGGAGAGATCGACCTCGACGGCGAATGGGCCTGGGTTGCCGTCTACCCGGGCCTCTCCGAGGCAATCGGGGAAGAGATCACCCCGGACACCACGGTGGCTGAACTGCAGGCGATTGCCGCCAAGCACGAGGTCAAGGTGGATCCCAAGTGGGACGCCGAAAAGCTTGTAGTTGAACTGTTCGGCGAGATCGTCGAACCCACCCTGCTCAACCCGACTTTCGTCTACAACTACCCTCCCTCCGCGCAGCCCCTTGCCCGCCCGCACCGGGAGGACGGCCGCCTGATCGAGGCCTGGGACCTCATCATTGGCGGCATGGAACGCGGCACGGCCTTCTCCGAGCTGATTGACCCCGTCATCCAGCGTGAACGCCTTACGGAGCAGTCGCGCCGTTCGGCCGCCGGCGATGTCGAGGCCATGCATCTGGATGAAGACTTCCTGCGCGCCCTTGAGTACGGTGCTCCGCCCATGGGCGGCATCGGCCTAGGCATCGACCGCTTGGTCATGCTGTTCACTGGAGCAGGCATCCGGGAAACCATCCTGTTCCCACTCCTCAAGCCCGAAGGGCACTGACCATGGAATACATTGCCGTTCTTGCACCGTCCGTCGTTGTCGGACTGCTCTTTTGGTTTGCCATGAAGGCTATCTTCAACGCGGACAAATCAGAGCGCCAAGCAGAGGCCCGCGCCCAGGAAGAAGCCGGATTCGGAATTGCCAAGCCGGCGGCCGACGGCTCAAAGCCAGCCAAATAGCTCTTTCCCGGGGCGCTCCCGAAGATTTAATAGCGCCTTTCAGGATGCCTTTGCCAGTGCCTTTGCCCGAGCCTTTGACTGAGCCTTTGACTGGGTGCCCTACGCTGGACGATAATCTTTAATTAGTAGTCTAGCTATTCTGCATATCCGACCCCTCCAAAAGAGAGTCTTTTCATGGCACAGAAAGTCAAAATTATCCTCGTTGACGACCTGGATGAGGGCTCTGCGGATGAAACTGTCCGCTTTGGCCTTGATGGAGTCAGTTACGAAATGGACCTGTCCAGTGCCAACGCTGCGAAGCTGCGGGACGCTCTTGGGCCATTTGTAGCTAAGGCGCGCAAGACGTCGACCGGCCGTGCAACGCGTAGCCGCGTTGCCGCAGGGAGAAACCAAGACTCCGCACAGATCCGTCAATGGGCGCGCGAGAACGGTTATACCGTAAACAGCCGTGGCCGCATTCAGGCCGAAATTCAGGAAGCCTACCAGAAGGCCAATTCCTGACACCAAGTATCAATACCCCGGCCCTTACGGCCGGGGTATTGTCATTTAACCGCCCGGTTCGCCCGGATAACGATGTGGTTTGGCAGTGTGCCACCACTATTCCTCGGAGGGCTCGGAGCCGGCTGGGCATATCCGGTAGACAGTCACCACGTTTACCGGGAAGAACGACGGCGGACGGCCGGCTCGTGGGGTGTCGGCGGAAGCGCGGCGGGATCGTGGAAGCCCGGGATGCGGTCTCGTCCGTGATCCCCGGGTCCAAGGACGGGGTGAGCGAGCCTATTCCCGGTGCGGCCATGTTTCCCCTGTGGCGAACACGCCCCAAAATTCCAGCGTTGCCACGTAGCATCAAAGTACGTCGTAGCTAGGAGTGTGGCGAAATGTTTGAGAGATTTACGGACCGTGCCCGTCGCGTTGTTGTGCTTGCCCAAGAAGAGGCACGCATGCTCAACCACAACTACATCGGTACCGAGCACATCCTCTTGGGTCTGATCCACGAGGGTGAAGGCGTTGCCGCCAAGGCGCTTGAGTCCCTGAGCATTTCGCTCGATGGCGTCCGCGAGCAGGTACAGGAGATCATCGGCCAGGGTCAGCAAGCCCCGTCCGGCCACATCCCGTTCACCCCGCGCGCCAAGAAGGTGCTTGAGCTTTCGCTCCGCGAAGCCCTGCAGCTCGGCCACAACTACATCGGTACCGAGCACATCCTGCTCGGCCTCATCCGCGAGGGTGAAGGAGTTGCCGCGCAGGTCCTTGTCAAGCTCGGCGCCGACCTCAACCGCGTCCGCCAGCAGGTCATCCAGCTGCTTTCCGGATACCAGGGCAAGGAAACTGCGGGTCCCGGCTCAGGACCGGGCCAACAGGAAGGCACCCCGGCCGGCTCGGTGGTGCTGGACCAGTTCGGCCGCAACCTTACCCAGGCTGCACGGGAAAACAAGCTTGATCCTGTGATCGGCCGCGAGCTGGAGATGGAACGCGTCATGCAGGTCCTCTCCCGCCGGACCAAGAACAACCCCGTGCTGATCGGCGAGCCCGGCGTCGGCAAGACCGCCGTCGTCGAGGGCCTCGCCCAGGCGATCGTCCGCGGAGACGTGCCCGAGACCATCAAGGACAAGCAGCTCTACACGCTTGACCTCGGTTCCCTTGTGGCCGGTTCCCGGTACCGTGGTGACTTTGAAGAGCGCCTGAAGAAGGTCCTCAAGGAAATCCGGACCCGCGGCGACATCATCCTCTTCATCGACGAGATCCACACGCTCGTGGGTGCCGGCGCTGCAGAGGGTGCCATCGATGCCGCGTCCATCCTCAAGCCGATGCTTGCCCGTGGTGAACTCCAGACCATTGGTGCCACCACCCTGGATGAGTACCGCAAGCACATTGAGAAAGACGCCGCGTTGGAGCGCCGTTTCCAGCCGATCCAGGTCAAGGAGCCTTCCGTCGCGCACGCGATCGAGATCCTCAAGGGCCTGCGTGACCGTTACGAGGCGCACCACCGGGTGACCATCACCGACGGTGCCCTTGCCTCTGCCGCAACGCTGGCCGAACGCTACATCTCGGACCGCTTCCTGCCGGACAAGGCGATCGACCTGATCGACGAAGCCGGTGCTCGACTGCGCATCCGCCGCATGACGGCTCCGCCGGAGCTCAAGGCCATGGATGAGCGCATCGCCGAAGTGAAGATGGAGAAGGAATCGGCCATCGACGCCCAGGACTTCGAAGGTGCGGCCTCACTGCGCGACAAGGAGCAGAAGCTCATTGCCGAGCGTGCCGAGAAGGAACGCAGCTGGAAGTCCGGCGGCATGGACGATATTTCCGAGGTAGACGAGGAGCTGATTGCCGAAGTTCTCGCGAACTCCACCGGCATCCCGGTCTTCAAGCTCACCGAGGAAGAATCCAGCCGCCTGCTCAAGATGGAAGAGGAGCTGCACAAGCGCGTCGTCGGCCAGGACGAGGCCATCCGTGCCCTCTCCCAGGCGATCCGCCGCACACGTGCAGGCCTGAAGGACCCCAAGCGTCCCGGTGGCTCCTTCATCTTCGCCGGCCCTACCGGCGTCGGCAAGACCGAGCTCGCCAAGGCCCTGGCGGAATTCCTGTTCGGTGAAGAGGATGCCCTTATCACGCTGGACATGTCCGAGTACTCCGAGAAGCACACCGTTTCGCGTCTCTTCGGTGCCCCTCCGGGCTATGTCGGCTACGAAGAGGGCGGGCAGCTGACCGAGAAGGTCCGCCGTCGTCCGTTCTCCGTGGTGCTGTTCGATGAAGTGGAGAAGGCCCACGCCGATCTCTTCAACTCGCTGCTGCAGATCCTGGAAGACGGCCGCCTGACCGACTCCCAAGGCCGCGTGGTGGACTTCAAGAACACGGTGATCATCATGACCACCAACCTGGGCACCCGCGACATCTCCAAGAGCGTGGCGACCGGCTTCCAGTCCGGCACGGACACCACCACCGGGTACAACCGGATGCGGGCACGGGTCACCGAAGAGCTCAAGCAGCACTTCCGCCCCGAGTTCCTCAACCGTGTTGACGACGTCGTGGTGTTCCCGCAGCTCACGCAGGACGAGATCATCGAGATCGTGGACCTGTTCGTCACTCGCCTCGAGAGCCGCCTCAAGGACAAGGACATGGGCATCGAGCTCACCACGGCCGCCAAGGTCCTCCTGGCGACCCGGGGCTACGATCCCGCGATGGGTGCCCGGCCGCTGCGCCGCACCATCCAGCGCGAGATCGAGGACCAGCTCTCCGAGAAGATCCTCTTCGGCGAGCTGCACACCGGTGACATCGTGGTGGTCGACGTGGACGGCGAAGGCGACGACGCAAAGTTCACCTTCGCCGGCAACGCCAAGCCGCGCATCCCGGAAATCGCTCCGAGCGCCTAGGTTCCGGTTCCGCCAAGTTCCGAGTCAAAGGCCCCGCCCGCTCCCGAAAGGAGAGGGCGGGGTTTTTGCGTTCCCCATGTTCGTCATATCTGAAATATGTGTTTCACTCTCAGTGAATCTTTTGTGATCTGGGGCACATTGCGTGTTGAATCAGGGCATGGATTCGAATGCCTCAGAGACCCCGAGCACACAACCCGAAACTCCCTTCCACGATCTCGACCACTACCTGGCCATCCCCCGGGTCGGCGGCCTGGCTCTCAGCACGGACGGAAGCCGCCTGGTTACTACGGTTTCCACCCTCAACGCCAAGGGCACTGAGTACGTCACTGCCCTTTGGGAGCTTGATCCTGCGGGAAGGAAGCACGCCCGCCGCATCACACGCAGCGCCAAGGGAGAAACCGGCGCCGTGTTTGCTGCCAACGGTGATCTCTACTTCACCTCAGCCCGCCCCGATCCGGACAGCCCCGAAGCGGATCCCGTGAGCGCGTTGTGGCTCCTGCCTGCCGACGGCGGTGAGGCCAGGGTGGTCCACTCCCGCGCGGGCGGAATCGGGGGCGTCATGACCGCGTCAGCCGCGGATGCAACCTTTGTGACGGCATCGGTCCTTGCCGGTTCCACCGATGAGGAAAATGACGAGGAGCGGCGCAAGAGCCGCAAGGACAACAAAGTAGCGGCCATTCTGCATACCGGCTACCCGGTCCGTTACTGGGACGCGGATCTGGGGCCGGCCCAGCCCAGGCTGTTCGCCGTGGAAAACGGAGATGCGGCTGAGTCCGGCAAGCCGGCGACCGTCGATGCTACCGCGCCCCTGAAGCTGCGCAATCTGACGCCCGACGTCGGCGGCAACCTCCGCAACACCCATGCGGTGGTCAGCCCGGACGGCAAGACGATCTATACGAGCATGGCCAAGCCCCTCGCGAAGGCTGACACGCGATTCGTGCTCGCCGCCGTCGATGTCGCTACCGGTTCGGTCAAGGTGCTCCTTGACCATGAGGGGATGAGCTATTTCCCGGGCCCGGTCAGCCCTGACAACAAGACGCTCTCGGTCGTCAGCGAAAGCGACAGCACCCCCGGGCAGGCGCCCCAGGTCAAACTCCACCTCCTGAACGTCGGGGCGGGAGAAACCCTTGATCTCGAGCCGCTAGCGCCCGCTTGGGACCGCTGGGGCAGCCCCGCGGCCTGGCTTCCGGACGGGCGCTCGCTCCTCGTCACAGCCGACGACGACGGCGCCACACCGGTCTTCCGGGTCGCCGTCGCGGACGGTTCGGTCACCCGGGTGACGCAGGATGCGGCCGCGTACACCGACGTCGTGGTTTCCCCGGACGGGCTGAGTGCGTTCGCGCTGCGGAGCTCCTATGAATTCCCGGCGGAAGCGGTCCGGATCGAGCTCGCCTCGGGCGACGTCGAGCGGCTCCCGGCACCCGCTGATCGCCCCAGGACCAAAGGCTCGTTGGAACGGGTGGAGACAATCGCTGCCGATGGGGCGAGGGTTCCGGCTTACCTTGCGCTCCCGGAAGGCGCGTCCGAGGCGAACCCGGCGCCTTTGCTGTTGTGGATCCACGGCGGCCCGTTGGGTTCGTGGAATGCCTGGACCTGGCGATGGAATCCATGGCTGCTCGTGTCGAAGGGGTATGCCGTGCTTCTGCCTGACCCGGCACTGTCCACCGGGTATGGTCAGCAATTCATCCAGCGCGGCTGGGGCGAATGGGGCAAGGCGCCGTTTACGGACCTCATGTCCATCACCGACGCAGTGGTCCAGCGGTCCGACATCGACCAGACGCGGACAGCCGCCATGGGCGGGTCGTTCGGCGGATACATGGCCAACTGGATGGCCGGGCAAACGGACCGTTTCAAAGCGATCGTGACGCATGCCAGTTTGTGGGCCATGGACCAGTTCGGGCCTACAACGGACGCTTCGCAGTATTGGCTCAAGGAAATGACGCCAGAGATGGCGCTGGACAACTCGCCCCATCTCCACGTTGCGAAAATCAAAACCCCCATGCTGGTGATCCACGGCGACAAGGATTATCGGGTGCCGATCGGCGAGGGCCTGAGGCTTTGGTACGAACTTCTTTCCAGTTCCGGGCTGCCCGCCGATGAGAACGGTGAGACCCAGCACCGCTTCCTGTACTTCCCTGACGAGAACCATTGGATCCTGCAGCCGCAGCACGCCAAGGTCTGGTACGGCGTCGTGGAGCACTTCCTGGCCAAGCAGGTACTTGGACGGGAGGTTCCTGTTCCCGAGGACCTGGGGCTTTAGGCGCCATTCGCCTCGTAAGATTGGGGCTGTGACTTCGACGTTCAGTATCCGCCCTGCCCGCACCAGCGATGTTTCCGCGATCAAAAGGCTTGTAGCGCCGCTGGCAGAGCAGCGAATCCTGATGGCCAAAGAGACCGTGGCCTACTACGAGAGCCTTCAGGAGTTCCGGATTGCCGAATCGTCCGACGGCGAGGTGATCGGTTGCGGCGCCTTGCACGTCATGTGGGAGGATCTGGCCGAGGTGCGCACTTTGGCGGCGGACGACAATTGGCGGGGCAAGGGCGTGGGCCACGTCCTTGTCCAGCAACTTCTGGAGGACGCCCGCGCTTTGGGCGTTGCGCGGGTCTTCTGCCTGACGTTCGAGGTGGACTTCTTCAAGCGCCACGGATTCGAAGTCATGGCAGACCAGTCCGCCGTCGACCCCCAGGTCTATTCGGAATTGCTGCGTTCCCATGACGAAGGCGTGGCCGAGTTCCTCGATCTGGCCCGGGTGAAGCCCAATACCCTGGGCAATACCCGCATGATCAAAGTTCTTTAGCTCCCGTTTCTTCTCCTCGTTCCTGGATGTTTGATCCACAAGTCTTTACGTATATCAACTTGATGGATAAACTATTCGCGGCTCGGTTGCAGTGAGCCAACCATACTGTGGAGGCGAGAAATGAAGTACCACGTTATGTTTCCGGACTTTTCAGGTTTCCAGATCGAGCTGCCGGGTCCTGGCTCCACGCCGGAGTCGCGCAAGCGGGGAACGGGGGGTTGCATGCGGTCCGCGTGCACGGATCCCTGGCCCGACTCGATGGCCAAGGACGCAACAGCCCAGGACTTCAGCATCGGTCGTTTGACGGTGGGCGGGCCGCCGCACTGACCAGGCGCATACCGGAAGGTTTTTCAGGAGGGACAGCCATTGGGGGCTGTCCCTTCTGCGTTTCCGGTTCCGGACTTTCCGCATAGGGGCGGTTCCCCTACCATGCCCGGGGCGCTGGTAGTAGGGTCAAATCACCTACCAGCAACGCCCCAGGAGCGCGCCATGAAAAAGCTCATCAACGATCCCCGCTCGGTGGTGGACGAGTCCGTCGAGGGTTTCGGCATGGCCCATGCCGATCTCGTGGACGTCCATACGGACCCCATCTTCGTCGTTCGAAAAGGAGCGCCCGTAGCCGGCAAAGTGGCGCTTGTGTCGGGAGGGGGGAGCGGCCATGAACCGCTTCACGCCGGCTTTGTGGGGCACGGAATGCTCGACGCCGCCGTGCCGGGTGCCGTCTTCACCTCGCCCACGCCGGACCAGATCATTCCGGCCACCGCGGCAGTCGATTCCGGGGCCGGCGTCATACACATCGTGAAGAACTACACCGGTGACGTGCTGAACTTCGAGACCGCGGCAGAGATGGCCCAAGCTGAAGGAATCAGCGTCCGCTCGGTTCTCGTCAACGACGACGTCGCTGTGGAAGATTCGCTGTATACGGCAGGACGTCGCGGCGTGGGCGGCACCGTGCTGGTCGAAAAGATTGCCGGCGCCGCGGCCGAGCGTGGGGATTCCTTGGAGGCTGTCGCGGGCGTAGCGGAAGGAGTTGTCCGCAACGTGCGCACGATGGGCGTTGCCTTGTCCGGCTGCATCGTGCCGCATGCCGGGGTACCCAGCTTCGAGCTTGCTGACGACGAAATCGAAATCGGCATAGGCATTCACGGTGAACCCGGCAGGCACCGGATCGCCATGGAGGGCGCCGACGCCATCACAAGCCGCCTCTTGGACCCGGTCCTGGAGGACCTCGGGATCAAGGCCGGTGAAGAAGTGCTGCTCTTCGTCAACGGCATGGGCGGTACGCCCCTCAGTGAGCTGTACATTGTCTACCGCCGGGCGGCCCAGATCCTCGCTGAAAGAGGAGCCAAAGTGGAACGCTCGCTGGTGGGCAACTACGTCACATCGCTTGAGATGCAGGGCTGCTCCATTTCGGTGCTGCGGCTCGACGACGAACTGACCACACTCTGGGACGCGCCCGTCCATACTCCAGCCTTGCGTTGGGGGATGTGACAGTGGGCCTGGGGGTCGAATGGGCGGTCCAATGGTTGACACTTTCCGCTCGCCTCATGTCTGAGCATCGGGAGGAATTGATTGCCTTGGACCGTGCTATTGGCGACTCGGACCACGGCGAAAACATGGACCGGGGATTCCAAGCCGTCATGGAGAAACTTGCCCAGACTCCACCGGAGACACCCGGTGCAGCCCTGAAGCTGGCCGCGATGGCCCTGATGGCCAAGGTGGGCGGGGCAGCAGGACCGTTGTATGGAACGGCATATCTTCGGGCAGCCACCGCCCTGGGGGAAAGCGCGGACGTTGATGCAGCGGCGCTCGCCGGAGCACTGACTGCGGCGCGGGACGGAATCGTTGCCAGGGGCAAGGCGGAGCTGGGCGACAAAACCATGGTGGATGCCTGGTCTCCGGCTGTCGAGGCGGCGGACGAGGTCCTGGTGGCGGGTGGAGATGCTGTCGCCGTGCTGGCTGCGGCGGCCGAGGCTGCCGAGGTCGGGGCCGTCACGACTGATCCGTTGGTAGCCCGCAAGGGTCGCGCCAGTTACCTCGGTGAGCGCAGCGCCGGTCACCGCGATCCCGGGGCTGCATCTTCTGCCCTGTTGTTGCGCGCAGCCGCTACCGCCGCGGGATTCCCCGATGGGGCCGCTGAATGACGGTGGGTTTGGTGGTGGTCTCGCATAGCCGGAAGATCGCGGAAGGTGCGGTGGAATTGGCCGCGCAGATGGCCCCCGATGTGCGGTTCTACGCCGTCGGCGGCACGGATGATGGCCGGATTGGCACGGACCTGGAGAAAACGATCGCCGCATTCGAGGCGGGACTCGGGGAGGCTGCAGGGGATGGCGTGGTGGTCCTGACGGACCTTGGTTCCGCGGTCATGACGGCAGAATCAGCCGCCGAGTTCTGCAGCGAGCCGGACAAAGTCCTCCTTGCTGACGCTCCCTTGGTGGAGGGCCTCGTTGCCGCCGCGGTGGCCACCCAGGGTGGCGCCTTGGCGGCCGCAGCGAAGGCCGCCGCGGAGGCGGTTCGATTTGGTCCGGAGCCCGCTTTTGATGGCGCCGCGCCGGCTGAAATCCCAGGCAGGGGCGAACCAGCGGAAAGCGGCGAGTTCGAGCTCATCAACCCCATGGGAATGCACGCCAGGCCTGCGGCGAAAATTGCGGGCGGACTCGCTGGCCTGGATGTCGAGGCAACCGTAAACGGCGTCGATGGCACATCCATCATGGAACTCATGAGCCTCGCAGTGGGCAAGGGCGGCAAGCTCAGGGTGGAGGCCTGGGGGAAAGATTCATCGAAAGCCGTGGACTACGTCAGGCGGCTGGTTGAAGAGGGATTCGGCGAGATCTGACGCGGCGTTTTGACGCCACACGGGGCTCTTGGGGTTCAGGCCTGCCGCAGGCCGTGGGCATCGAGCAAGAGGCTTGCCGTGATGGTGGTCTGGCACTGATCGCCCCACGGTTTGGCGCTTATGGGCGTAAAGCTCAGTGTCCTGGCCGGCAATGTCCCGCCGTTGGCGCCCGTGCCAGTCACTTCGGCATCGATGGGCGAGGCCGTTAGGGTTCCCATGTTCAGGTAGCCGTAGCGGGTGCCGTCCGGTGACGTGACGGCAGAGCATGACCCCTCGGGTTCCGGTCCGCAGGATTGAGGGACCGACACGCTGCCCGGCCGCAAATCCAGATCGGCCTTGCGGCATTTCCCGTCTTGGCATGCCTTCAAATGGACGGTTTTGATCGTTGGCGCGTATTCTGCCGTGATTGTCAGGGACACTACGGGGGCCATCGCAATTGCCGGACAAGCTGTGACTTGAGGTTCGCATCCCGACCAGAGCGCCGCCGTCGTGGTCAAAGCAATGGCGGCCCACAACCTGCGCATACTTGAGAATAATCCCGGCGCCGGGACCCGGGACGCCGATGCCCGCAACTGGCAGGCACATCGTTACCGACATCTGCGGATCGTTGCGGCTCCGCGACCTCAAGACAGGGTTTCGGCAGGGCTTCGGCCGTCCGCAAAGAATAGGGTCTTTTGCATGACTCAACCCTCGGATGTGCATGCCACCCGCGCCGCCTACAACGCGGTAGCTGCCGACTATGCTGAACTCCTGCGCAACGAACTCGACACCAAACCCTTTGACCGGGCCATGCTCGGCACTTTCGCCGAGCTCGTGGACGCTTCTGGAGGCGGGACCGTTGCCGACATTGGTTGCGGGCCTGGACGGATTACGGCGCACCTGGATTCCCTCGGCCTGGCGGCTTTCGGCATCGACCTCTCGCCGGAGATGGTGGCAGTAGCCCGCAAGGACCACCCCGGACTGCGGTTTGATGAAGGATCGATGGAGGCCCTGGAGCTGGCGGACGGCACCTTGGGTGGCGTCGTCGCTTGGTATTCGATCATCCATACGCCGCCGGTCCGTTTGCCGGGGGTGTTTGCCGAATTCCACCGGACGCTCCGGGACGGCGGCTTGCTGCTGCTCGCCTTTCAGGCGGGCGATGAACCCAGGCACTTGGACTTCGCCTATGGCCACGAGATCGACCTCGATGCCTACCGCTTGCCGCCTGAACGCGTCACGGAACTCCTCCTTCAGGCCGGCCTTGTTGTCGAAGCGCAGCTTCTCCGCGAGCCGGACGGCAGGTACGAGAAAACCCGGCAGGCCTACCTTCTGGCCCGCAAGCCAACGCGCAACCCGGCCACGTCGTGAAGGACGCACCGTAGCGGAACCAACGCAACGGAAGCCTAGGCCGGGAGCCGCAGTCCGCCGTCGTGCATCTCGGCCAAGCCGTCCCGCAGCAGCCCCTCGAGGGCCCGTTCCAGCTGCTCCGGGACTGAATTCAAGCGGTGCAGGGCAGCCAGCGGGACGGCCGTGCCATCGGCGGCGAAACCGAGATCGGCCGCGGGGCGCTCGAACAGTTCAGGTGCTACCGGCGATTCGGCCACGCGCAATACGGCCATGACGGCGCCCCGCAATTGCCGGTCTGTGCCGTGCCATGCCTGGCCTTTGGGCGTGTACGTCGGCGGCGGCTCACCTGCGGCCAGCCACGCGCACGAATCGCGCACAGGGCACTCCGTGCATTTGGGGGAACGGGCGGTGCACACCAGCGCTCCGAGTTCCATGACGGAAGCGTTCCAGCGGACGGAGAGCTTGACGTCGTCGGGCATGAGCGATTCGGCGAGGCGCATCTCAGACGCGGTGAGCGACGGCGCCGGCAGCGCAAGTCCCGAAACGAGGCGGGCATGCACCCGGCGGATGTTCGTGTCCACCACGGTTTCGCGGCGCCCGAACGCAAACGCAGCCACGGCCGCGGCCGTATAGTCGCCGACGCCCGGAAGGCTCAACAGCGATGCGTGCGTGTCCGGCACCTTGCCGCCATGCTGTTCCACGATCGCGACGGCGGCCGCGTGGAGCCTGAGCGCGCGGCGGGGATAACCGAGCCTGCCCCAATGTCGCACGGCCTCGCCCGAGGGTTGCTTTGCGAGATCCGCAGGTTCCGGCCAGCGTTCCATCCAGTCTTCCCATACGGGGAGGACGCGAACTACCGGAGTCTGCTGCAGCATCACTTCGCTGACCAGGATTCCCCACGGGCTGCAGTCCGGTGATCTCCACGGCAATGCTCGTGCCACCTCGGAGAACCAGCGGTCCATGGACTGGTGCAAGTCCGTGAGGTGATGGGAGCCGGCAAGTTCAGCGGCGCCTGGCAGTGACATGGAGATCCTTGCTGCGGTTCGTGGCGGCGCCTGTTGGCGGCCGATTCCTGCCATCCACTGTAGTGGAGCCGGCAGGGAATGACGTAGGTCATACTGGCCCCGATCAGGCCCCGGCGGCGTGGTGCGGCGCCATCCGGGCCCCGCGTTGCCTAGCCTAGAAGCATGGTCAACAAGGGCAATCAACCGGCGAGGGCGCGCACGTCGCCGTCGGCGAAAAGCCCTGCCCGGACCGGAGGCGCAAACCATTCGGCGAGTGGGGTCCGGCCCCAAAGGCGACGAACAAGCCCTGCCGTCTACCGGCGTCGGAGGCTGGTTGTCTTCGGTGCACTCCTGGTGGTCCTGGCGATGCTCGTGGCCGGGGTCGTCGCCATGAGTTCATCCCTTGCAAGCAAGGCTGATCCCGGCGCATCCAAGACCCAGGCAGTCGGAGCCGCTCCTGCGGGCCCGACCCCGTCGACGGGTCCCATCGTGGCCACCACAACGCCCACGCCCACCCCGGTGTGCGACCTCAATCTGGTGACAGTAACGGCGTCCACCGACCAGCCTGCCTATGCGGCCGGGCAGAACCCCGTGCTGAGCATGAAGATCACCAACGGCGGAGCAGCGCCGTGCCAGGTCAATGTCGGCACGTCCCAGATGGAGTTCCTGGTGATGAGCGGCGACGACCGGATCTTCTCCTCCAAGGACTGCCAAGCGAAGGGCGATGACCTCGTGAAGCAGATCGATCCGGGCAAGAGCGAGACCGCCAACTTCCCGTGGCAACGCAACCGGACGACGGAGGGCTGTGGCGTAATCTCGGCCAAGCCAGCCACTGGTACGTACACCTTCAAAGCCGTACTGGGAAACAAGGCGAGCACCAAAGCGGTCTTCCAGCTGGGTTAGAGGAACCTGTCCAGGAGGCTGGCTTCGGCCATCCGGCTGAGCCCTTCGCGGACGGTCCGGGCACGCTGGTCGCCGATGCCGTCCACGGTCATGAGATCGTCGATAGTGGCGGCCATGAGGTGCTGGAGGCCACCGAAGTGCTCCACCAAACGGTCGGCCACGGCCCTCGGCACCGACTTCAGCCCGGACAAGAGGCGGTAACCGCGCGGCTGCACACCGGCGTCGAGCACGTCCATGCCCCCTGCGAACCCGATGATCCCGGCGATCTTGCCCAGATCGATCAGCTCCGCCGGGCCAAGATCCAGAAGGGCCTGTACCGCGCCGTCGATGTCCTCGGGCGAGGCGTCGGCGCCGGCGTAGTCGCGGATGATCACGTCGCTGCCCGGGCCGCGGCCGGTGGTGAGCTCCTCCAGTTGCAGCGACAGCAACCTGCCGTCCTCACCCAGCTCCAGGACGTACTGTGCGATTTCCTCGGCAATGCGCCGGACCATTTCCTGGCGCTGGAGGGTGACAGCCACATCCCGGACGGTGACCATGGCTTCGATTTCGAGGGCCGACAGGGCACTGGTGACCTGGTCCAGGCGGGCGCTGTAGCGTTCGAGGGTTGCGAGAGCCTGGTTGGCGCGGGCGAGGACTTTCTCCGAGCCCTCCAGCACGTGCCGCAGGCCGTTGACGTAGAGGGCGATGATCTGCATGGACTGGCTGACCGAAATCACCGGCACTCCGGTCTGGATGGCCACGCGCTCGGCCGTCCTGTGACGCGTTCCTGATTCCTGGGTCTCGATGCTGGAGTCCGGCACAAGTTGTACTGCGGCGCGAAGGATGTTCCCGGCGTCCTTGTCGCAGATGATGGCACCATCCATCTTCGCGAGCTCACGGAGCCTCGTGGGGGAGAAATCGATGCCGATTTCAAAGCCGCCGGAGCAGATGGACTCGATGGTCCGGTCCGTTCCCAGCACAATGAGGGCGCCAGTGCGCCCACGGAGGATGCGTTCCAGGCCGTCGCGTAGCGGCGTTCCGGGGGCCACCCTGCCCAGAGTCGCCTTGAGCGATTCTTCGGGGCTCCGAGCCATAGGTGTTCCCTTCAAAGGTGCAGGCAGGCATGCCCGCGAGTATGCCGGTTTTCAGCAGTGAGTCGACGGGATCAAAATGCCAGGTTTCCCGCAAGCTCAATGATAGAGGTATAGACCGGCAAGAACCGCACAGGCAAGCCTTAAAGTGCCCCAAAGGAGGTTGTGTGGCGGGTGCTTCGAAACGCGTTCGACGGCGGCCGCCGGACCGCCACTTTCAGTTCGGTCCCCGGCACCCTCAGTTCGGTCCCCGGACCTTAGCGAGCCGTCCGAAGGCGCGCGAGTCGCTCAAGGTCGCGTCGCACACTCTGCAGTGCGGCTTCCCGGGCCGCGGCCCTGCCGGTGTCCGGATGCGTTTGCCGCGCAGGAGCGTGGGTTCCACCTGTGCCGGCGTCCGGACGGTGTCCTTGCTGGTTCACAGCGCGGCTCCCCGCGGGGGAGGGGCCGAACGGGTCGTAGAACAAGTCATTCCCTGGTTTCATTGATGCCCTGTTTCTTTCATGCCATCGTCGGCTGGTCGGGTGTTTTCCTGGCGGATGGCTCCAATCCGGGCTGGACATGTCCGCCATTGATTCAAACTATCGGGAGGTGATTTCGGAGGTTTGTGCACTTCGTTTCGATCCTGTTAAGCGCTGGCCTTGGGACGCTGCCCCCGGCGTGGTCCCGGGCTGCGATAAACTTGTTGTCTTGGCTGGCGCGCAAATCGTGCCGCTCCCTGAGTTGGCCCCCGGCCGGCGCAGGGCCCGTATCCAGCCTCCATTCCACGTTCGGCCCGTCGTTCCAGTGCGGGCAACGCCCAGATCGCAGCGAAAGTAGCACCGTGTCCCAAGAAGTCCTGAGCCCAGCCCGAGTCCAGGAAATTCACCATGAGGCCTCCCGGCGTCGGACTTTCGCGGTCATTTCGCACCCTGACGCCGGCAAGTCCACGCTTACGGAAGCCCTTGCCCTGCACGCCAAGGTCATCGGCACCGCCGGTGCGTCGAGCGGCAAGGCCAACCGCAAGGAAACTGTTTCCGACTGGATGCAGATGGAAAAGGACCGCGGTATTTCCATCAGCTCCGCGGCATTGCAGTTCTCCTACCGGGACACCGTGATCAACCTGTTGGACACCCCGGGCCACGCCGATTTCTCCGAGGACACCTACCGCGTCCTGGCCGCGGTCGACTGCGCGGTGATGCTGGTGGACGCCGCCAAGGGCCTGGAAACGCAGACCATGAAGCTCTTCGAGGTCTGCAAGCAGCGGAACCTGCCCATCATCACGGTCATCAACAAATGGGACCGCCCGGGCCTGGATGCCCTTGCCCTGATGGACGAGATCACGGAACGCACCGGACTCCAGCCCATGCCCTTGACGTGGGCCGTGGGCATTTCAGGGGACTTCCGCGGCGTCTGGGATCTGCGAAACGACCGCTTCGCACGGTTCGCGCGCAACAACGCCGGTGCCAACATCGCCATCACCGAGTACTTCACTCCGGAAGAGGCAGCCGAAGCGCAAGGCAACGACTGGAGCAACGCGGTCGACGAAGCCGGACTGGTCATCGAATCCAACCTCGAATTCAACGTGGAAAGCTTCCATGCTGGAACGGCAACGCCCATCCTCTTCAGCTCGGCGGCCCTGAACTTCGGCGTCAAGGAAATCCTGGACGCCCTGGTGGACTTCGCGCCTCCGGCCGCACCCCGCCCGGACGTCGACGGCGAGCCGCGTTCCGTTGACGCTCCCTTCGCCGGGTTCGTCTTCAAGGTCCAGGCCGGCATGAACAAGGCCCACCGCGACCACGTAGCGTTCATCCGTGTGTGCTCCGGTGTCTTCGAGCGCGGCATGGTGGTCACGCAGACACGCACCGGGAAGTCCTTCGCCACGAAGTACGCGCAGCAGGTGTTCGGGCGCGAACGCGAAGTCATCGACGAGGCCTACCCCGGCGACGTCGTTGGTTTGGTCAACGCGTCCTCACTCCGCGTAGGGGACAGCTTGTTCCTGGACGAGCCGGTGGAGTTCCCGGCCATTCCGCTCTTTGCCCCCGAGCATTTCCAGGTGGCCAGGTCCCAGGACCCCAGCCGCTTCAAGCAGTTCCGCCGCGGCATCGAGCAGCTTGAGCACGAAGGCGTCATCCAGGTGCTCCGTTCCGATGTCCGGGGAGACCAGGCACCCGTGCTCGCGGCCGTAGGTCCCATGCAGTTCGAAGTAGTGGAGGACCGAATGGCCCACGACTTCAACGCCCCGATGCGCTTGGAGCGCCTCCCGTACTCGATGGCGAGGATCTCGACGGCGGAGGCCATGCCCGCGCTCGCCAACGTCCCTGGCGCCGAGGTGCTGCTGCGGTCCGACGGCGAATACCTCGCGTTGTTCAACGATGTCTGGGCCCTGCGCCGGATCGAGAAGAACCACCCGAAGCTGACGCTGGTCCCGATCGGCACGCACAACCCGGCGAAATAGTCCGCCAAAGGAGAAGCAATCCCCTGGACATGCCCCTCGTTCGAGCTGAGGGCTGGACATAATCCTCTTATGTCCAATCCTTGGTTTGAACAGGGGGCATGTCCGGTGGTGGACCGACACTCCGGGCCCTACCCGGCCGCTAGGTGATCAGCAACTCCAGGGCTTCGGCCAGGTGTGCCACTTCGCGGACCGAGAAACCCTCCGGGACAGGTCCCGGTCCGTTGGGGCTGGCGGGCACCACGGCGTGGGTGAAACCAAGCCGCTGGGCCTCGTGGATGCGCTGGTTGATTCCGGGAACGGGACGGACCTCGCCAGCCAGGCCAACCTCGCCGAATGCAATGAGCCGCTGGGGCAGTGCTTTGCGCGCCTTTGCCGAGGCCACGGCAAGCGCCACCGCCAGGTCGGTGGCCGGTTCGCTCAATTTCACCCCTCCGACAGTCGCCACATAGGAGTCGTCCTTGTGCAGGATGCAGCCGGCCCGCTGTTGGAGCACGGCCAGGAGCATGGCGACGCGCGAGCTGTCCAGGCCGCTCGTCGCCCTGCGCGGTTGTGAACTGGCACTTTCGGCCAGGAGCGACTGCACCTCGGCCAGCAGCGGACGCCGGCCCTCCATGGTCACGGTGATGCAGGTACCGGACACCGGCTCGCGTGTCCGCGACACAAAAAGGCCGCTGGGATCGGCGAGGCCTTCGATGCCGGCTTCGTTCAGGTCGAAACAGCCGACGTCGTCCGTGGCCCCGTAACGGTTCTTGACCGCCCGCAACAAGCGGAGCCGGGAATGGCGCTCGCCTTCGAACTGGCACACAACGTCCACCAGGTGCTCCAAAAGACGCGGACCTGCGATGGAGCCGTCCTTCGTCACGTGGCCAACCAGCAGGGTGGTCATGTTGCGGCGCTTTGCGGCGGCGATGATCGACGCCGCGACCTCCCGGACCTGTGAAACCCCTCCCGCGCTACCCTCGACATCCGCGCTGCTGAGGGTCTGTACCGAGTCCACAATCAGCAGCTTCGGCTCAAGCTTCTCCACTTGCCCCAGCGCCTGCCCGAGGTCCGTTTCCGCCGAGAGGTAGAGGGTATGCGCGACCGCGTCAATCCGTTCCGCGCGGAGCTTGACCTGGGCCGCCGATTCCTCGCCCGTGACGTACAAGACGTCCTGCCCCGTGCGGGCGAACTTCGCAGCGACGTCCAGCAGGAGGGTGGATTTTCCGACGCCGGGTTCCCCGGCGAGCAGGATCACCGCGCCGGGAACCAGCCCTCCGCCCAGGACGCGGTCCAGTTCGTCGACGCCGGTGGGCAGGAACGCGGCCGTGGTGCCGTCTACCTCGGCAATCCGGCGGGCCGGCTCCAAAACCGTTGTTGCCGCCGTCGTACGCGCTACTGTGGCGCCGCTTTCCTCCACGGTGCCCCACGCCTGGCACTCACCGCAGCGCCCCACCCACTTGACCGTGGTCCACCCGCATTCGGCACATTTATACGCGGGTGTCTTGGAAGTGCGTGAGGTCTTGGAAGCCATGCGTACAAGGCTAATGGAGGGGTAGGACAGTCAGGTGCGGCTCACTGCAGCGGGGGAAGCACGTCGCGGGCTTCCCTGGGGTCCATGCCCGCGGCTTCGAGCAGGTCCACTATGAGCGGCCGGAAGAGCATCACCACTGTTTCGCCCTCGAGCTTTTGGACATGCAGCATTTTGGGGTGCAGCCGGGTGGCAATGTCGGCCAGGTCCTGCCGCGCACCGCGCAGGTGGGCGCGTCGGGCGCCGTCGTGCACTTCCGCGAGGCCGAGCGACAGCTCCTCGACGGCTGCAGAAGTGTCCTGCAGGACCTCCGAGATGCTGTCCGTCGCCTCGTCCGTCAAGGCTGCATGGTTGATGGCGCTCGTGAGCCTCCGCGCGAACACCCGGCCGTTGCGAAGGGCGAGGTCGATGGAATCCAGTGATTCCTCCAGCATGGTCAGCTCGTCGCGGTGCCGGCGGTACGCGGGGGCGAGCGTGGCCACTTCACCTGAGGCCTTGAGGGACTGGCGCATCCGGTCCACGAGGGGTTGGCAGTTCCGGCCCCGGATTAGCGCATGCCAGGCCTGGGTCGAGTCGCTGTTGATCAATGCGTCAGCGCACTCACGGAGGACCTCCGAGAGTTCGTGCAGGAGTTTGCGGACGTCCTGGCGCGGCTCCCGGCGCGGGTCCTTCGGGACCAGCATGGTGACGAGGAGCGCGAAAACGCCGCCCACGACGGCGTCGATGCTCCGGGTGAAAGGTCCCCCGGCCGGCGCGGGCAGCAAGACCACGAGCAGCGACTGCAGGCCGAGTTGGGTGGTGAAAATGGAGCCGCCGTCCAGGAAACGTGCCAGCAGGATGGAGAAAAGAAGGACGACGGCGGCCTGCCAGATCCCTGAACCGAGCCAGTGGAGGAGCAGATCACCGACGACGATCCCGAGGGTGCAGCCAAACCCGACTTCCACGACCCGGCGAAGCCGCGGATCCCGCGAGAAGCCGAGCGCGATCAGCGAGGAGGTCGCGGCGAAAAGGGGCCCCGAGTGCCCCAGGATATATTCAGCGAACGCGTACGCGCCCACGGCGCACACGGTCATCTGGACGGCCGGAACCAAGGAGTTCCGGCTGCGGATGAAGCCGGTGCGCAGCCGCGCCCGCAGGAATTTCTTGCTCGCTGAAAGTCCTTGGGGGGCGGTCATGGCTCAAGTCTATTCAGGAGCGGCTTAAGGAGTGCGGCTCGCCGACGGAACCGCAAAGTGAGGGGCATCACTTAATCCCTCATGGCACGCCAAGCGCAAGGGTGACGCTGCACATGTAAGCCAATGGTCCACAGCCGTTCACCTTCCGTTCACTTTGGACCGCCGATCCCGTTACCTGCGGCTCTTACCGTCAATCAAGGTACAAACACGTACGCAAATCTTTCGTATGCCGACTTTCTCCCTCGGTACGCATCAGAGAATCCCTGGAAGGGGTACATCCCAGTGAAGGCAACTCGCTTCGGCCGCAATGCGGCAATCGCGGTCCTCGCAGTCGGCGCCCTTGCGCTGACCGCTTGCGGTTCGGACAACGCAACCGGCGCGCCGTCGGCAGCTCAGACCACCGCAGGCGTCAAGGTCACCGGCACGCTGACCGGTATCGGCTCCTCGGCGCAGGGCGCCGCAATGGACGCCTGGAAGACCAACTTCGCTTCCGCGAACCCGGGTGCCACCGTTCAGTACTCCCCGGACGGCTCGGGCGCAGGCCGTAAGGCCATCCTCGACGGCTCCGCACAGTTCGCAGGCTCTGACGCCTACTTGACCGACGCTGAGCTGGCCACCTCCAAGACCAAGTGCGGCACCGACGGTGCCATCAACATCCCGGTGTACATCTCCCCGATCGCCGTTGCCTTCAACGTTCCTAACGTCAAGGACTTGAAGCTCGACGCCGTTACCGTTGCGAAGATCTTCCGCGGCCAGATCACCAACTGGAACGACCCGGCAATCGCCGCCCTGAACGCCGGCGTTACGCTTCCGGACCTCAAGGTCACCCCGGTCAACCGCTCTGACGACTCCGGCACCACCCAGAACTTCACGGACTACCTCGCATCTGCTGCTCCCTCTGTCTGGACCGACAAGGCTGCTGGCCTGTGGCCGGCTTCCTTGAAGGGCGAGAACGCCAAGGGCACCTCCGGCGTCGTCAAGACCGTCACCGACACCCCGGGTGCCGTGACCTACGCCGACGACTCCGCAGTTTCCGGCAAGCTGGGCACCGCGGAGATCAAGGTTGGCTCTGACTTCGTCAAGATCTCCGCTGCCGCTGCTGCCAAGGCTGTTGAACTGGGCAAGCCCGTTGCCGGCCGCCCGACCGGCGACCTTTCCATCAAGCTCGACCGCACCACGACGGATTCCTCGGCCTACCCGGTAGTCCTGGTTTCCTACCACGTCGTCTGCACCACCTACGACAAGCAGGCAACCGCCGACCTGGTCAAGGCATTCGAGAGCTACGTAGTCTCCGACGCCGGCCAGCAGGCTGCTGCCGGCTCCGCCAAGTCCGCTCCGCTCTCCAAGGCGCTGCAGGACAAGGCAAAGGCCGCTCTTGACTCCATCAAGGCCAAGGCCTAAGGACCACAATGGAGTAGTGGTGCTGCGGACCGCGGCGCCACTACCCTGAATATCGAGGTTCCCCGTCCCGCGCTGGTGAAACATCACCGGACGGGGCGGGGAACTTGGCCATTTTTGAGTGAATCTGAAGGATCGTGAAGTGACCACCAACTCCTTGACCACTTCCCAAGGTGCTGGACGCGCCGGGGACAAGGTCTTCTCCGGAGCCACACTGGCCGCGGGATGCCTGATCCTTGCGGTTCTCTTCGGCGTCGCACTTTTCCTTGTAATCCAGGCCATCCCGGCGCTTGTGGCTCCGCCCTCGGACGTCCAGGGCGGCCACGGCTTCTTCGCGTACATCGGGCCGATCGTGGTGGGAACCCTCATCGCCGCCGTCATCGCGCTGGTGATCGCTACTCCCGTTGCCATCGGCGTCGCCCTGTTCATCTCCCACTACGCGCCCCGCAGGCTCGCCTCGGGCCTTGGCTACGTGGTGGACCTCCTCGCTGCCATTCCTTCCGTGGTCTACGGTGCATGGGGCGCGGCATTCCTTGCCCCCCAGATTTCGCCCGCCTACGGCTGGCTGGCCAGCAACATGGGCTGGCTGCCGATTTTCCAAGGGCCGGCCTCCGCTACGGGCAAGACCATCCTGACCGCGAGCATCGTCCTCTCCGTCATGGTTTTGCCGATCATCACTTCCCTGTCGCGTGAGATCTTCCTCCAGACCCCGAAGCTCCACGAGGAAGCCGCCCTGGCCCTCGGCGCGACCCGCTGGGAAATGATCAAGATGGCTGTCCTGCCGTTCGGCCGCCCGGGCATCGTGAGCGCCATCATGCTGGGCCTCGGCCGCGCACTTGGCGAGACCATGGCCGTCGCGCTGGTCCTGTCCTCCGGCGTCCTAACGGCAAGCCTGATCCAGACCGGCAACCAGACCATCGCCGCGGAAATCGCCTTGAACTTCCCTGAAGCCAGCGGACTCAAGGTCAGCACGTTGATCGCGGCCGGCTTGGTATTGTTCGTCATCACCCTGGGTGTCAACATGATTGCACGCTGGATCATCTCCAGGCACAAAGAATTCTCGGGAGCCAACTAATGACTGTCACAGCCCCCGTGGCGCGCAAACGCTCCGCACTGACCAAGGGCCAGTTGCCCGCTTTCGCACCGTATATCGTCCTGGCCGTCGCTCTTGTGCTCGGCGCAGCGATCCTTGCGCTGATCGGCTTCAACGCCTTCGGCTGGGGCCTCGTCTCCGCCATCCTTTTCGCGATCGGCCTGGTCGGCTGGAGCGCAGCCGTCGAAGGCGGCCGCAAGGCGAGCGACAAGCTTGCCACGTGCCTGGTCGTCGGCTCCTTCCTTGTGGCGCTGCTGCCCCTGATTTCGGTGATCTGGACCGTCCTCGTGAACGGCATCCCGGGCATCATCACCCCCGGCTTCCTGACGACTTCCATGAACGGCGTCACGGGTTCCCTCGACAACAAGAGCGTCGATGAAGGCACGAAGGTCCTCGGCGGCATCTACCACGCGCTCCTGGGCACCGTGCAGATCACCTTGCTCGCCACTGTCATCTCGGTTCCGGTGGGCTTGCTGACCGCAATCTACCTGGTCGAGTACGGCAACGACCGGGCCCTCGCCCGTGCCATCACGTTCTTCGTCGACGTCATGACCGGTATCCCCTCGATCGTGGCTGGTCTCTTTTCCGCAGCCTTCTTCTTCGCAGTGGTCGGCCCGGGCACCAAGACGGGTGCGGTCGCCGCCGTCGCGCTCTCAGTCCTGATGATCCCGGTGGTGGTTCGCTCCAGCGAGGAAATGCTCAAGATCGTCCCGAACGAGCTCCGTGAAGCGGCTTACGCCCTGGGTGTCCGCAAGTGGCGCACTATACTCAAGGTGGTCATCCCGACGGCGATTTCCGGCATCGCGTCAGGCGTCACCTTGGCGATCGCCCGCGTGATTGGCGAGACTGCACCGATCCTCGTCACCGCAGGTTTCGCCACCACCATCAACAGCAACGTGTTCGGCGGCTGGATGGCCTCGCTGCCTACGTTCATCTACACGCAGATCCTGAACCCGACCTCGCCGTCCAACCCGGACCCGTCGAGCCAGCGGGCATGGGGTGCCGCGCTGGTCCTGATCATCCTGGTGATGCTCCTGAACCTCGGCGCCAGGCTGATCGCCCGGATCTTCGCCCCCAAGGCCGGCCGTTGAGCCCCCAGGCCACCAGCAAACTTCCAACCACAGCACCGAAGGAACACCATGTCTAAGCGGATCGACGTCAAGGATCTGAACGTCTACTACGGCAGCTTCCTGGCCGTTGAAGGCGTCAACATCGCCATTGAAGCCAAATCGGTCACGGCATTCATCGGCCCGTCCGGTTGTGGCAAGTCCACCTTCCTGCGCACGCTGAACCGCATGCACGAAGTTCTTCCGGGAGCGCGCGTCGAAGGCGAAGTCCTGCTCGACGGCGACAACCTCTACGGACCCGGCGTGGACCCCGTGACTGTCCGCACCCAGGTCGGCATGGTCTTCCAGCGGCCCAACCCGTTCCCCACGATGTCCATCCGCGACAACGTGCTTGCCGGCGTGAAGCTGAACAACAAGAGAATCAGCAAGGGCGCGGCCGACGCACTCGTGGAGAAGTCCCTGCGCGGCGCCAACCTGTGGAACGAGGTCAAGGACCGCCTCGAGAAGCCGGGCTCCGGACTCTCCGGCGGCCAGCAGCAGCGGCTCTGCATTGCCCGTGCCATCGCCGTGGAGCCGCAGGTCATCCTCATGGACGAGCCCTGTTCCGCGCTGGACCCCATCTCCACCTTGGCCGTCGAAGACCTCATCAATGAGCTCAAGGACGAGTACACCGTGGTGATCGTGACGCACAACATGCAGCAGGCTGCACGTGTTTCCGACAAGACCGCTTTCTTCAACATCGCCGGCACCGGCAAGCCCGGCAAGCTCATCGAGTTCGCGGACACCACCACCATCTTCAACAACCCGTCCCAGAAGGCCACGGAAGACTACGTCTCCGGCCGGTTCGGATAAGCCCAAGCCGGATCGTGGGCCCGGCTTTCCCGAGAAGCCCGACGAACTCAGCGCGACAGCGGTGATAGCGCCAGCCCGAGGACGAACGCCACTGCGGCGGTAACGATCGGCGTCGCAACCCAGAACCCGAGGATCCGCAGCACCATCCGACGGTTGGTGACGGAAAAGTTCTGGTTGGTTCCTGCGCCGAGCACCGCGGACGTCACAGTGTGCGTCGTGGAAAGCGGCAAGTGGAAGCCGATGGCACCGACGAACAGCATCAGCGAGGTCAGGCTCTGGGCAATGAATCCCCGCATCGGGTCTACCCGCGTCAACTTGTAACCCAGGGTGTACGAGATGCGCCAACCACCGCAAAGCGTTCCCGCCGTGAGCATGGCAGCCACCAGCAGGATGACCCAGAACGGGAGGTCATTCGAGTCGGACACCCCGGCCGCCACAGCGCCCAACAGGATCACCGCTACGGACCTCTGCCCGTCCTGCAGGCCATGGCCGAACGCGACGGCAGCGGCCGAGACGGACTGCGCATGGCGGAAGCGGCCATGCACAACATCGGGCTGGGTGTAGCGCGCAGCCCACGTGACAGGCCACACGAGAAGATAGGCGCCAAGGAAGGCAACCACGGGGGACAGTAGCAACGGCAAGACCACTTGTGCCAGCAAAATACTGTCTACTCCGTGGATGGAACTGCCTCCCATCACTGTGCTTGCAGCCCCGGCGCCCACCAGGCCTCCCACCAAGGCATGGGTTGAGGAGAGCGGCACACCGCGCCACCAAGCATAGATTCCCCAAAGGATGGCGCTACACAGCCCCGCCGCAAGCATTGTCAGCCCGTTCATTCCCGAGGGGAGAACCACCCACGCCTGGCTGAAAACCAGCGCGAAACCGCCGCTGAGCAGCACCCCTGCAAAGTTGAAGACGGCCGCCAGCACCACCGCAACTGACGGAGTGAGGGCACGCGTCCGCACGGAGAGCGCGACGGCGGTGGAGACATCGCGGAAGCCGTTCAGGAATGCAAAGACAGCCGCCAGCACCACCACAAGGGCGAAGAACGCGACCGCCACCTCATGCTTCCTTGACGATGATGCTGCCTACCTGGGTCGCAACGCGGCGCATGTCCTTGGTGACGTCCACTAGTTGGTTGGCTACGTCGCGGTTCCTCGAAAACTGCGTGGACTTCATGTCTCGGAGCATCTCGGCCACCCAGGTCCGGTGGCTGCGCTCCGCACGCTTGGCCAGCCTCAGGACCTCGATCCAGTAATCCTCGAGCTCGTCCAGGTCGTCCAGCTGGCGCATGGCATCAACCGTGAGTTCTGCCTGGCGGCTGATGATCTCCAACTGGTCCGCCGCGCGCTTGGGCACTCGGTCAAGTTTGTAGAGGGCTACGAGCTCAGCGGCGGCATCCAGCTTTTCCATCGCCTCGTTGAGGAAACGGGAAAGGGCGTACATGTCCTCGCGGGGGAGCGGGTTCACGAAACTCGTGCGCATGTGGGTCAGGAGGGCGAAATGCAGGTCCGTGGATTTCGCCTCGTGTTCGTGCATCTCCTCCACAAGCCGTTCGTGCTCCGCGACAGGTGCTCCGAAGATCTCAGAAAGCGTCCCGGTTGCCTCAAGAATCTGGCGGGCCATTTGCGACAACAATTGCAAACCGGCGGGTTCTTGGGGGAAGAGACGCAGCTTCATTTGGCTTCCGGTAGGCGGGAGGGATGGGGGTGGGGCGGCGTCTTCGCCGAAGGGCATAAAAATGGTGCCGAACCGGATACGCCTCTCGGCGGTAGGCCGCTCGAAGCGGCTATAAGTTGAAGCCCGGGGGTTTCGCGGTTCGACACCAGTTTCAGTTTTCTACGTCGTCCGAGCTAAGTCAACATTGACAGCTGGCGCCGAAGGTGGTTGTGACGGCTCCACGCCCTTATATTTCGCCTCAATCCAGCTCTCCGAGGCGCCACGCGTTGGCCGCGTGCTCGAGATCTTCCGCGGTCTTCACGAGCTGGTGGGAGTTCCGGGTCAGCTTGCTTGCATGGCCTTCGTTGGAATGCTCCGCGCTGTCCGCGAGGGTGGCTTGGCCGAGCGCGACGACGCGGCAAAACGCGGCTGAGCGTTCCAGCGCGACGTCGAAATCGCCGTCGAACGCTCCCGAAAGAATAGCGTCCGCCATTTGCTTCATTTCATCGGCTCCCGGCGGCTCTGCGGCGCCCGCCACAACGTGCGAAACCTGGGCGGTGTCCCGGCCGGCCCTGAAGTACACGGAGATGCGCTCGGAGTCCTGCATGGTGGCCGCGCGCAACGCATAGAGCCGCCACAAGGCGCCGGGCAGGGACCGGGCAGGGCTCTCGGCCCACATTTCAGCGATGGCTTCCAGGCCTTGCTCGTCAGCGAGCTTCACGAGGCGCCTGGTGATCTTGGGATCATCGCTATCGCGACCTCGCCGCACGAGGGCCTGGGCGGCGAGGTGCGCGGCTTCGGACACGCGCGCGGGGTCCGCTCCGCCGGCAAACGGCTCGAAGTCAACCGGTGCGAAGGGTTTCGGCTTGTGGTGCCTATTTGCTCCGCCGTACACAGGAGGTCCGGATTGTTCGCTCATGCCCCAACGCTACTCCTGTGTTTTCGCTCGTGCACTCTTGACTGGAGCTCGTTCCTTCCTCCCCATGTTTGAATCCGCCGGCGCCCCGACACGCCGTTGTGGCCGCGCGTCGTCGTCGGGGTTTGGTTCAAAGGTGGGGAGAACGCTGCGGGGCGGACTTCCTGACCTTGTTTGGCTCCGCCGGCGCCCCGACACGCCGGAGTTACCGCGCGTCGTCGTCGGTGCCGGGGCCAAAAGAGGTCACGACGGCGCGGGGTCTCGTGGTGTGGGCCGTTGCCTATCCGCCGCCAGGCAGTTCGACTGGGGCCCGTTCCTTCCTCCCCATGTTTGAACCCGCCGGCGCCCCGACACGCCGTTGTGGCCGCGCGTCGTCGTCGGGGTTTGGTTCAAAGGTGGGGAGAACGCTGCGGGGCCGGTTTCTCTGCTGCCGGTGCCGGGGGTGAAGCGTTCCTTCCTCCCCATGTTTGAATCCGCCGGCGCCCCGACACGCCGGAGTTGCCGCGCGTCGTCGTCGGGGTTTGGTTCAAAGGTGGGGAGAACGCCGCGGGCCTTCCTCCCCTTGTTTGAATCCGCCGGCGCCCCGACACGCCGTTGTGGCCGCGCGTCGTCGTCGGTGCCGGGGCCAAAAGAGGTCACGGCGGCGCGGGGTCTGGTGAATGTCAAAACGGCCTTGAGCTTGAGGTACAGTATTTATGGCTGTTTCTACAGTCGGCAGGGGCCTTTAGCTCAGTTGGTAGAGCATCGGACTTTTAATCCGTGGGTCGTGGGTTCGATCCCCACAGGGCCCACCCAAAAACCCCCGGAACCGCACGGTTCCGGGGGTTTACTTGTCCGTGGCCCACATGGCTTGGTGACGGCCGAGGGGTCCGGCCTGCTGCGACCAGTGCGCGGCGACGCCGTCGATCTGCCCTGGAAGAGGCACGCGTCGCGCCGGCCCCCAATCGGTAGTCGTTTCCACGAGGCTGACGTCGTTGGACCCGGGTGCGGATAGGTGGTCGTTCGGCGGGCTGAGCGAATACAACAAGTTGGCCGTGCCGATGAGTGAGCCCTGGATGCGGGCCGTTACCGAATGGCTGAGGCGCCGGGTCAGGGCACGGGCGACGGCCGCGGCCAATAGCCAGCCGGTCGCGTGGTCTAGGGCTTGGACGGGAAGCGGGGTCGGCTCCGCTTGGCCTGTGGCGGTGGCTCCGTCGTCGGCGATACCGCAGCTCATCTGGACCAGGCTGTCGAACCCGCGGCGGTTGCGCCAAGGGCCATCCCAGCCGTAGGCATCCAGGCTGGCGATGATCAAGCCGGGGTTCAGGGCGGTCAGGGCCTCGTCGTCGTAGCCCAAGCGTTTCAGGGCGTCGCCTCGCAGTCCCGTCACGAGCACATCGGCACCCGCGAGCAGTTCCTCGAACATCGCGCGGTCGCTTGGGGCCCTGAGATCCAAAGCGGCGGTACGTTTCCCGAGCGTCGTCTCAGGCAGTAGCGACGGCACCTCGTCAAAGCCCGGCGGGTCGATCCGCAGCACGTCCGCACCGTAGCCTGCAAGGAACTTGGTGCACACCGGTCCAGCGATCACCCGGGTCAGATCCAGAACGCGCACCCCTTCGAAGGGCAGTTCGCCGATTGCGTTCGGCGTGCGGGCGCCGGATGAGCGGCGCTCGACGACGGTCAGCGGCGGCGCGTCCGCGGTCGCCGCCCCCGCGGCCGAGGCGAGCCACTGGCCGCGGTTGTGCATGACAGCGGCGCAGCCACCCGCCTCCACGATGGCCGTCTCCAATTCCTCGGCAAGCGGCCCTGCCACTGCGGCCTGCACTGTTTCGCGGTCATGGGCGCCCAGCACCCGTTCGACGGCGGCGCGGTGGCTGGCGTAGTTGGTGTGCAGCCTGATCCAGGCATCCGCCGCACGATAGTTGCCGGCGATGGGGTCCCACAGCGGTGGACGGGTCCAGCCGATCGGGGCGAACAGCCTCTCGGACGCGAACGCGGCGCACGATTCCCGACTGTCTACTGTTACCGCCGGCTGGCCTGACTGGCGGCGGGCCGCGAGAAACTGCGCTGCGGCCACCGTCGCGGAGGCAACCGCGCCCGTCGCAAGTCCTGTCACGTCGAAAGCGGCCGGGAGGACCGCCCGCGGCCCGGTCGTCGTTAGCCGAGCGGCCAGCCAATCACCATCATCGGCGCCGATTGCGTGCCACACGCGGGAGGTCACATCGGCGAAGCTGTCGTTCACACCACCCATTCTCGACGGGCCGCCACGGAACGAGCAACGGTATCCGGATCTGTCCCCTGCTGCCCAACAAGGCGTTCAACTGCCAGACTGTCTTCATGCATGCGCTCTTGGACGGACTCCTGAACACCAGCCCGCTCGTGATCGCGTGCATCGTCTTCGCCCTCGTGTTCGCTGAGGATGCGATCTTTGTGGGCTTTATTATTCCCGGTGAAACGGCGGCGGTGGTCGGCGGGGTGATTGCAAGCCGCGGACTCTTCGAATTGTGGGGCATGATCGCCATTGTGGTGACTGCCGCGATCATAGGAGACACCGTGGGCTATGAAATAGGCAAGCACTTCGGCCCACGGGTGATGGCCTTGAAAATCCTGGACAAAAGACGCGCCCAATTGCAGAAGGCTGAAGACTTCCTCAAAGACAAAGGCGGCGTCGCGGTGCTCCTGGGCCGGTTTACCGCTTTCTTTCGCGCCGTCATGCCCGCGCTCGCCGGGCTCAGCCGTATGCCTTACCGGCGCTTCGCGTTCTGGAACTTCAGCGGCGGCATTATCTGGGGCTCGTTGTTCGTGACCCTCGGCTTTGTGGCCGGAAATTCGTACGAAGAAGTGGCGCGCGTAGCGGGCCGGGGTGCCGCGGGTGTGGTGGCAGTAATTGTGGTGGCGATCCTGGTTGTCTGGCAGGTCAGGAAGCACCGCGCCAAGAAGGCCTGATGTCGAAGGAGCACGGAAACCTTTCCGAAATCTCAAGGCTTTAGGCTGGTCACAATTCGTTCGGGAGGGGCGGTGAAGGGGCGAACTGGATATGTCTGATGTTTGGCGTTATAACCGTAGTAGCTGCCCCGACGTCCTCGGCTTTTCGGAGCCTCGAGTGATCTGATGTCCGCTTCTGCAGCACAACTTTAAGGAGAACCGATGCATCTTTTGCCCCGTGAGCAGGAAAAGCTCATGATCGTGGTCGCGGCTGACCTCGCCCGCCGTCGGCAATCCCGCGGACTGAAGCTCAACTTCCCCGAAGCCGTGGCGATCATCAGCTACGAACTGATTGAGGGCGCCCGTGACGGGAAAACCGTTGCCGAACTCATGAGCTACGGGACCACCCTGCTTCGCCGTGAGGATGTCATGGAGGGCGTGCCCGAGATGATCCATGACGTCCAGATTGAGGCCACTTTCCCTGACGGCACCAAGCTCGTCACCGTCCACGACCCGATCCGCTAGGAGGCCAACATGATTCCCGGTGAGTACCGTCTCCAAGCAGAGCCCATCGCCTGCAACAGCGGACGCGAGGCAATCGCCGTCGACGTCGTCAACCGTGGTGACCGCCCGGTCCAGGTGGGCTCTCACTACCACTTTGCCGAGGCGAATCCGGCCCTCGATTTTGACCGCGAAGCAGCCTATGGCTGCCGCCTGGATATCCCCGCCGGAACGGCCGCGCGCTTTGAGCCGGGCGATTCCAAGACCGTCAAACTCGTTGCGCTTGCGGGCAGCCGCGAAGTCTATGGCCTGCGGAACGCTGTCAACGGTCCCCTTGATGCGGACGCGGGAAAGAACGACGGCGGCGCTGCCGCCGGCACCGACTGGCCCGGAGCCAGCAAAGAAGGGCCCGGAGCCAGCACGGAAGGGACAGCCCAGTGAGCTTTGAAATTTCGCGCAAGCAGTACGCAGACCTTTACGGCCCGACGACGGGCGACTCCATCCGCTTGGCGGACACCGAACTTTTCCTCGAGATCGAGAAGGACTACACCGTCTACGGCGAAGAGGTCATGTTCGGCGGCGGCAAAGTGGTCCGCGACGGCATGGGCCAGAACGGCCAGGTGACCCGCGACGGCCGTTTGCCTGGGTCCAACGCAGCCTCGGACCAGACCCTCGACGTTCCGGACACCGTCATTTCTAACGTCGTGGTCCTCGACTACACCGGAATCTACAAGGCCGACGTGGCGCTCAAAGACGGCCACATCTTCAAGATCGGCAAGGCCGGCAACCCGCAGATTGCCGACGGCGTGGACATCGTGATCGGGGCCAGCACCGAGATGATCGCCGGGGAGGGCAAGATCCTCACCGCAGGCGGCGTGGACACCCACATCCACTACATTTCCCCGGACCAAGTCCCCACGGCACTGTGCAGCGGCATCACCACCATGGTGGGCGGGGGCACGGGACCGGCCGAAGGCACCAAGGCCACCACCATCACGCCCGGCAAATGGCACATTTCACGGATGCTGCAAGCGGCGGAGGGGCTCCCGGTCAACATCGGCCTCCTCGGCAAAGGCCACGCGTCTGCCATCGAGCCGCTCGCCGAGCAGATCCGCGCAGGGGCTGTGGGCCTCAAAGTCCACGAGGACTGGGGTGCCACGACGTCGTCGATCGACATGTCCCTGCGCGTAGCCGATGAATACGACGTGCAGGTAGCCATCCACACGGACACCCTCAACGAGTGCGGATTCGTGGAGGACACCATCAAGGCCATCGATGGCCGGGTGATCCACACCTTCCACACCGAAGGCGCCGGCGGCGGGCACGCTCCGGACATCATCAAGATCGCCGGATTGCCCAATGTGCTCCCGGCATCGACCAACCCGACGCTCCCGTACACGCGGAACACCATCGAAGAGCATCTGGACATGCTCATGGTGTGCCATCACCTCAACCCTGACATCCCGGAAGACGTGGCGTTCGCCGATTCCCGCATCCGGGCCGAGACGATTGCCGCCGAAGACGTGCTCCAGGACCTGGGCATCTTCTCCATGACCTCCTCGGATTCCCAGGCCATGGGCCGCGTGGGCGAAGTCGTCATCCGCACCTGGCAAGTGGCCGATGCCATGAAGCGGCAGCGAGGCGTCCTGAAGGATCCGTCGGGTGCAAGCCACGGCGCTCCAAATGGCTTGGGCGGGGACAGCGATAACTTCAGGATCAAGCGCTACATCTCCAAATACACCATCAACCCGGCGATCGCGCAGGGCATGGACGACTCCATCGGCTCCGTGGAAGTGGGCAAGTTCGCCGACCTCGTCCTCTGGAATCCGGCCTTCTTCGGCGTGAAGCCGGAACTGGTCATCAAAGGCGGGCAGATCGCCTACGCGCTCATGGGCGATTCCAATGGCTCCATCCCCACCCCGCAGCCGCGCACCATGCGCCCCATGTTCGCCACACACGGCAAGGCGCTGCAGCAGTCCTCGATCACCTTCCTGTCCAAGGCGGCAATCGCGAACGGCGTCCCGCAGGAACTTGGACTGGAACGCGTCATCCGGGCGGTGTCCGGCATCCGGAACCTGAGCAAGGCGGACCTCAAGTTCAACGGCGAAACGCCCGATATCGCCGTCGACCCCGAAACCTACAAAGTGACGGTCGACGGCGAAGACGTCACCTGTGAGCCTTCCGACGTGCTGCCCATGGCCCAGCGCTACTTCCTTTTCTAGACCGCCGGAGGAGAACCACATGATCATCGAAAAGATCCTCGGCAACCTGCACGAGCTGCCGCAGGCCGAAGCCGCGGCGCTCGCACAACTCCACAAGGAGAAGGTCGTCCTGCCCAGCGCCCAACTGGTCAAACGCATCCAACGCGTCACCACGGACCATGGGAAGGAGCTCGGCATCCGCCTCCCGGCCGGCTCCGGAGACCTGCGCGACGGCGACATCCTCGCCGTCGAGGACACGAACCTGATCGTAGTCTCCGTGCTGCCGAGCGACGTCCTGGTGATTGCTCCCCGCAGCATCTACGAAATGGGTGTCGTGGCGCATTCCCTGGGCAACCGGCACCTGCAGGCCCAGTTCTTCGACGGCTCGTCCGAGTACGGGGCAGAAGTCATGGTGTGCCAGTACGACCACACGGTCGAGGACTACCTCAAACACGTCGGCGTGCCGTACGACCGCCAGGAACGCGTAATGCCGGTGCCTTTCCGCCATGCTGAACACACGCACTGAGTCCGTTCGCCGCTGGCGCGGTTCGGTCGCCGCAGCTTCGGCGGGTGATAGGGGCCGTGCCCGTCCCCAGCCGCTCCCAACCCTCGCAAGCTCGGGTCGGGGCCCTCGCGGCAGTGGGCCCCCCGCGGTGCCCGCCACGCCGCGGCCCCTATCACCCACCTACGCCGTACACGTCACCTTGCGAGGCGCCCGATGAGCGGGTCGTACCAGCTCGCGCTTCAGCAGCTGACTGACTCTGCTCTTCCTACAGGGGCTTTTGCCCACTCGCTGGGGTTCGAGACGTACATCGACCGCGGGCTCGTTGGAGATGAGGGGAGTTTTGGGGTTTGGCTGTTCGCGTTTGTTGGGCAGCAGTTGACTTATTCAGACGGCTTGGCCATTCGGTTCCTTTATGAAGGGACGGACATGGGGGAGTTGGATGAGCATTTGAGTGCCCAGCTCCTGCCTCGGCAGTTGCGGGAGGCCAGTACCAAAATGGGCGGGCGGCTCATCGAGATCGGGACCGAAGTCTTTCCGTCGGCCGAGCTGGAAGCGTACCGGACTCTCGTGACCACGGGCCGGGCTGCCGGTCATCAACCGCTGGCGTTCGCCGTCGTCGCGCGCTCACTAGGCGTGCCGTTCGAAGAAGCGCTCGCCGCTTACCTTTTCGCGGCGGTCACCTCACTGACGCAGAACGCCGTGCGCGCCGTCCCGCTCGGCCAGAACTCCGGGCAGCGGCTGTTGCGCAAGGCCCACGACGACGTCGCTGCCGCCGTCGAAAATGTCCAGCACCTCAGCTGGGACGACTTCGGAGCGATCAGCCCCGGGTTGGAAATTTCGCAGATGCGGCACGAATGGCAACGTGCGCGCATGTTCATGAGCTAGAACCACAGGAGGACACATGTCTGAACCCATCAAGATCGGCATCGGCGGCCCGGTAGGTGCCGGCAAAACGCAGCTCGTGGAGCGCCTGACCCGCCACATGAGCCGGGAAATCTCCATGGCCGCCATCACCAACGACATCTACACGATCGAAGACGCCAAAATCCTCGCGGCCAACGGCATCCTGCCCGAAGACCGCATCATCGGCGTCGAAACCGGCGGCTGCCCGCACACCGCCATCCGCGAAGACACATCCATGAACACGGCGGCCATCGAGGAACTCAAGAAACGGCACCCGGACCTGCAGGTCATCTTCGTCGAATCCGGCGGCGACAACCTCTCGGCCACGTTCAGCCCCGAACTCGTGGACTTCTCGATCTACATCATCGACGTCGCCCAAGGAGAGAAGATCCCCCGCAAGGCCGGCCAAGGCATGATCAAGTCGGACCTCTTCATCATCAACAAGACCGACCTCGCCCCGTTCGTCGGCGCAGACTTGTCAGTCATGGAACGGGACTCCAAGGAATTCCGCGGCGACAAACCGTTCTGCTTTACCAACCTCAAAACCGACGAAGGGCTCGACAAGGTCATCGCATGGATGCGGCACGACGTCCTGATGCTCGACCTGGCGCCGTGAGCACGACGGCGGTCCAGGGGAGTTCGGTCGGTGACCTGACCGCTGAGGCGGCGAAGCCGGATTTGGGGGCCGCGGCGTGGCGGGCACCGCGGAGCGGGCACGGCCCCAAATCCGGCGGAGCCGACGGAGGTGACTTGGTACCCCCAAGAGCGCCGATGGGCGAGCTCAGCCTGCGGGTCGCCTTGCGTGCTGGTCGTTCCGTGGCCGTGCAGCAGTTTCATCAGGGTGCCTTGCGGGTTTTGAGGCCCCACTACTTGGATGGGTCCGGGCAGGTTTGTTATGTCGTGGTCAATCCGGGCGGGGCGTATTTGGGGGCGGATCTCTATGTTGTGGACGTGGAGGTCGAGGCCGGGGCTTCGTTGCTTTTGACGACTCAGTCGGCCACGAAGATTTATCGGACCCCGGAGTCCTTTGCCGAGCAGCGCATGACTATCCGGCTGGGGGAGGGGGCGGAACTGGAGTTGGCTCCCGACCAGCTCATCGCCTACCGGGAGGCCAGCTATCGGCAGGATACGCACATCACTGTGCATCCGACGTCGAGCCTCATCATGGCGGAAGTCATCACTCCCGGCTGGTCGCCGGACGGCGCCTCCTTCCAGTACCGGGAACTCCGCCTCCGGAACGAAATCCACGTGGAGGGCGACGACGGCGCGGTGCTGCTCGCGCTCGACAACCTCCTGATCCGGCCGCCGCTGGGCGATGTGACCGGAATGGGTTTCATGGAGGGGTACAGCCACCTGGGATCGCTCATTGTGGTGGATCCGCGGGTTGACCAGGCGCTCGCCGATGAGCTGCACGGCCTGACGGCGGGGTATGACGCTTACTTGGGCTTGTCGCTGACCCGGACCCTTGCGGGCACAACGTGCCTGGTCCTACGCTCCCTTTCGAACAGCACCGAGGAACTGAACCGGTTGCTTGGTGCCTGTACCGGGCTTTTGCGCGAACGCTGGCACGGCAGGGCGCCGCTGAACCTAAGGAAGTACTGATGACCTCACTCGCGGAGTTCGCCTCGATATACCGCCAGCGCGAGCATCTCCCGATGAAGTCGCGCCTCGCGTTCATGTTCGGTTCGGTGGTCCTCCTGCACCTTGCCGCCCTCGTCCTCCTGCTTGTGGGTGGCGCCGGTGGAGGGCAGCCGCTGGCGCTCGGCCTCGTGCTGACGGCATATGTGGCCGGTATCAAGCACAGCTACGACTGGGACCACATCGCCGCGATTGACAATTCCACACGAAAATTCGTGGCACAGCGCAAGGACCCCGTGAGCGTCGGCTTCGCATTCAGCCTGGGCCACAGTTCAGTGGTACTTCTGGCAGGTGTGATGGTGGTTGGTGGCGCCAGCCTGGTGGGCCAGCTCATGGAGGACGGCACCACCGGGCACCTCGTGCTGGGGCTGATCGGCAGCGGCGTCTCCGGGCTCTTCCTCTTGGCCATGGGCGTCTTCAACGGGTCTGCTTTCCTCCGCACGATGCAGCTGTACCGGGCCGCCCAAACCGGAGGCGCGATCGCTGTCGACGACCTCGAAACCAAAGGGTTCATCGCGCGGCTCCTGGCCAAGCCGCTATCCAAGGTCCAGCGTCCGCGTAACATCTACGTGATTGGGTTCTTGTTCGGGCTTGGCTTCGACACGGCCACCACGATTGGGCTGCTTGTACTCACGACGGCGGCGTCCCTCGCGGGTGTGTCTGTTCTCGCTCTCTTGGCGTTGCCGCTGGCCTTCACCGCGGCAATGACCCTCTGCGATTCCATCAACGGCGTGGCCATGATGCGGATGTACAAGTCCGCCATCGACGATCCCCAGCGCAAGCTTGGATTCAACGCCATCATCACCGGTATCTCGGCCTTCTCGGCACTCTTCATCTCGGTCATCACGCTGGGCGGTTTCCTCAACTCGGCCCTCGGGCTGACCGATCCTGTCACCACCTGGCTGGGCGAAATAGACCTCGGCGACGCCGGGCTGGTGCTGATTGCGCTGTTCGTCGTCACGTGGGCGGTCGCGGCCGTACGGTTCCGGGTCCGCGGGGCGCTCCGTGGGAAGCCCTGACGACGCCCGCTCACTTATATCCTGATTTCTGACGACGCCCGCTCACTTATGCCGGGAAAATCGACGGCGCTCGCTCACTTTTGCGGCTATTTTTGTCAATCCTCCTGCAGTTGTATCGCCAAGGGTCGACGGCGGGGGTCGGCACTGGGTGCGGAAGTCGCCGTCGGGCGTTAGACAGTTGGCGGCGACGGGCTATGGCTTGGGCTGGAGCCACTCCAGAAGCCGATCCAGCGGCCATGTTGTGATGATCCGATCGGCGGGTACGCCGTTGGCTTCCGCCCGCTCGGCACCGTACTGCAGGAAATCGAGCTGGCCGGGGGCATGCGCGTCACTGTCGATGCTGAAAAGGCAGCCAGCGTCGAGGGCAATCCGAATCAATTCATCCGGCGGGTCCTGGCGTTCAGGCCTCGAGTTGATCTCGACGGCGACTGAGTGTTCCGCGCACGACGCAAATACTTTTTCCGCGTCGAACTCCGATGGGGGCCGTGTCCCTCGTGATCCTTTGACCAAGCGGCCGGTGCAGTGCCCCAGGACATTCGTGTGGGGGTTTTCGATGGCGGCGTGCATGCGCCGAGTCATGGAGCGTTTGTCGGAGCGGAGCTTCGAGTGGACACTGGCCACAACAACGTCGAGTTGGCCGAGCAGTTCCGCGGACTGGTCCAACTCGCCGTCTTCAAGGATGTCCACCTCGATTCCCGTTAATAGTCGAAAGCTGGACGATTGCCCGTTGTTGATCCCATCCACGACCGTGAGCTGCTCCATCAAACGTTCGGGGCTGAGTCCGTTGGCGATGGTGAGGTTGGGGGAATGATCGGTCAAAGCGAGATATTCCCGTCCGAGAATACGAGCCGCATCGGCCATGGCCTCGATCGCTGAACCGCCATCCGACCAGTTGCTGTGGCTGTGCAGATCGCCCCTGAGCTCGGCGTGCAACTTGTGTCCGCCGTCGACCAAAGGTTCGGCCCCTCGGCGGCGGAGGTTCTCGAGGTAGTCCGGAACGGCGCCGCTCAAGGCCTGGCTGATCACTTCGAAGGTCCGGCTGCCGATTCCCTTGGTTCGCTTGAGGCGGCCATCCCGGACTCGTGCAGCCAGTTCCTCTTGGCTCAGTCCGGCGATAACGTCCGCAGCCCGTCGGAACGCCTGGACCTTGAAGCTTTCCGCGAGTTCCCGTTCCAGCCAGAAGGCGGTTTCGTTGAGCGCGTCTACGGCGTCCATAGCTCAATCATGTACCACGCCGCGCCCAGATGTATGTGAGCGAGGGTTTGGGTTTTGCCGGTTATTTGTGAGCGGGGGTTTCTGGGTGGGGGCGTATATGTGAGCGAGGGTTTGGGTTTCGGCGGTTGTATGTGAGCGGGGGTTTCGGGTTGGGGGCGTATATGTGAGAGAGGGTTTCGGGTTGGGGCGTCATGGTGTCGGAATAACTGCGACTGCACCCACCGCCCTGCAATAATCGGAACCAGTTGCCTCGCTCGAGTTGCACGCGGGGCGGTATGCACCTTCGGACGAATCACATCGCAGACGAGGCGGACATGACCAACACTCCCATCCAGCACGCCACCGACGCCACGGGGATGCCCCCCGCCCCGAACACAGCCATTGACGAGGGCCTGCTACACCGGCTCGCGGACGCTCATGGGGTCGGGACATCTTTCCACGGCTGGGACGGGATGCAACACGACGTTTCTCCCACCACGTTGATTCAGGTACTGGGTGCCCTGGGAGTCGCCGCCCATTCCAACGAGCAGATCGAAGCCGCCCTAGTAGAAGTTGAAGTGGCGCCGTGGCGGCGGATGCTGCCGCCCGCCGTCGTCGTCCAGGAGGGAACCACGGCAGCTGTCCACGTGCACGTCCGCGACGGCTCGCCCGTCCGCCTTACGGTCTCGCTCGAGGACGGAACGGAACTCGAAGCCACCCAGCAGGAGGACTGGGCGCCGCCGCGCGATGTGGATGGAGTGACCACGGGCCGTGCCACCTTCGAGGTGCCTGCCGGTTTGCCACTCGGCTGGCACTCGCTCACGGCCGAGTCCGACGGCGTGACGGCCACCGCGGTGCTCGCGGTGGTTCCAGACAAATTGCAGACGGCGGCACCGCTCGAAGAACGGCGCGGCTGGGGACTCGCAACGCAGCTGTATTCAGTGCGCTCAAAGCGCTCATGGGGTATCGGGGATTTCGCGGACCTCGCCGATCTGGCGTCGTTGGCCGGCGCCCGCGGCGCCGACTACGTCCTGGTGAATCCGCTGCACGCCGCGGATCCTGTGCCTCCGGTTCAAGCGTCGCCGTATTCTCCGTCCACCAGGCGGTTCTTCAACCCCATTTATATTCGTATTGAAGAAATTCCCGAATTGGCATATGTCAAGCCCCGGAAGCGGGCTACGGTGGACCGGCTGCTGGATCACGTCCACGCACTCAATAAAAACGGGGAACGGCTGGACCGGGACCAGATCTTCGCCGCCAAACTCGCTGCCCTGGAACTCCTTCACACGGTCAAGCTTTCTCCGGCCAGGCAGCGCGCGTTCGAGGAGTTCTGCCGTGAGTCCGGCCCGGGATTGGACGATTTCGCCCTTTGGTGCGCCATCCGCGAGGACCGGTCGCCGGAGGACCCCTTCTGGCAGGACCCGGCGGCCACCCTCGGTTCGCCCAAGATCGAATCGATGCGCCAGGCGTTGGCTGATCGGATTGGGTTCCACCGCTGGCTTCAGTGGATCTGCGATGAGCAGCTCGAGTCAGCCCAGGCCGCCGCAAAGCGTTCCGGAATGCGGCTGGGAGTGGTGCACGATCTTGCCGTCGGGGCGGACCTTAGCAGCGCCGACGCCTGGACCCTGCGCAGCAGCTTCGCGCCGGGTGTCAGTGTGGGCGCACCACCGGACATGTACAACCAGCTCGGCCAGAACTGGAACCAGCCGCCGTGGCACCCGGTGCGTTTGGCCGAGGCGGGCTACGCGCCGCTGCGTGCGATGCTCTCCACCGTGCTCCGCCATGCCGGCGGAATCCGTGTGGACCACATCTTGGGGCTGTTCCGTTTGTGGTGGGTGCCCGCTGGCAACTCCGCTCGCGACGGCGCCTACGTCCGCTACGACCACGAGGCCCTCATCGGCATCCTCGCTCTGGAAGCCCACCGCGCGGGCGCGGTGGTCATCGGCGAAGACCTGGGCGTTTTCGAACCGTGGGTGCGGGACTACCTCGCGGCCCGCGGCATCCTGGGTACGTCGATCCTCTGGTTCGAGTACGACGGCGACTCGCCCCTGCCACCCGAACGTTACCGAACGCAGGCACTCGCCAGCGTCAACACCCACGACCTCCCGCCGACCGCCGGGTACCTCGCCGGCGATCACGTGGAGCTCCGGAGCCAGCTGGGCTTGCTTGAACGAAGTGTGGCCGAGGAACGGGCCGAGCACGAGGCCAGCCTGGACAAGATGATGGGGTTGCTGCGGGAGCGGGGCCTGTTGCCTGCTGCCGGATTCGACGCTGCCGGATTCGACGCTGCCGGATTCGACGGCGGCCAGGAGTTTGGCGAGGAGCAGGTCATCGAGGCGCTGCACCGGCTGCTGGCCCTTGCGCCATCGGTCCTGCTGGGCGTTGCGCTGGTGGACGCCGTGGGGGAGCGGAGGGTGCAGAACCAGCCCGGTACGACGTCGGCGGTCTACCCCAACTGGCAAGTGCCGCTAGCCGACGAACGCGGCCGGGCCGTACTCATCGATGACCTTGACGCGAACCCGCGGTTCAACTCCTTGCTGGCGGCTGTGGACGAGGCTGTACGGGGTTAGGCGCGGCATCGAGACGTGAGATCTCGCCTCTTTCGGGTTGCGAAAGGGGCGAGATCTCACGCATGGATCACGCTATGACCAACGCGGTGGGGGAACCGACGTTGAGCTGGTCGAAGACTTCGCCCGGGATGCCGTTGGCAGGGTCCAGCGCGAACGTGGTGACTTGGTTGGAACGTTCGTTCGCCACGTGGAGCCAGCGGTCACGGACAAGGTGGTGGCGGGGCCAGTCTCCTCCGCTGGGGACATCCGCCACAGGACGAAGCCGGGTTCCGCTGCCTTCGACGGCCAGTACCGAGATCCGGTTGGAGCCGCGGATTCCCGTGTAGACGAAGCGATTGTCCGGGGACAGCGCGATTTCGGCGGCTGCATCGCCGTCGGCTGCGCCGCCCACCGTGGCGGGACCGCGACGGTGGAGCGCAAAGCGGCCGTCCGCGGCTGGCAGGAGTACCACTACTTGGATGGAGTATTCGGTCACCACGAAGACGGCGTCGGCAGAGGGGTGCTGGACCAAGTGCCGAGGGCCACTGCCCAGGGGGAGTGCGACTTGGTGGTCGGGGAGCAGGCCGGAGTCGGGGAAGTAGTTCCATACCCGCACGAGGTCGAAGCCGAGGTCGGTGGTCATGATTCGACCGTCCTCAAGCATGAGGCTGGCGTGGGCGCGGCTCACCCGCGGGCCGCCCGTGGCGATGTCGATACCGCCGTCGACGCCGGCGTGCGGGTCCTTCGCCGGCGGGGCGGCAAAGCGCGAGGTGATGCCGCCGTCGTCGTCGAGCCCGTACAGCAGCACGTTGCCGTCGCCCCAACAGGCGACCACGATGAAGCGCGCGGACGGGTCGACGGCGACGTGGCAGGCGGCAGCTCCGGCCGGCCAGGCTCCGCCCAAGGGTTCAAGGCCGAACGGACCGGTCCTCCGGTACGCCCGGACTGTTTGGGCGGCCTCGGCTACCGCATAGACCACCGGCAGGGTGGGGTGCACGGCAAGGAACGACGGCGACGGTGCTTCGACGGCGGTGCCCAGCCAAGCAAGGCTGCCATCTTCACGCGCCGAAACTGCGCCTATGCCCGTTCCGCGCCCGTCGCTGTCCGCGGTGTACGCGCCTGCCCAGATGAGCGTCCCGTCGATGTCCTCTGCCATGCCGTCCTCGGTGTTGGTGATGGGATACTGCGTCAGTGGCCTTGTACATCCGAGTCGACACCGGCGTCGGCACCCGCGTCCAAGGTTGCGATCGCGGACAGGTCGTCGTGGTCCAAGGCGAAGTCGAAAACGTCCAGGTTTTCCTTCATGCGCAGCGGATTGGCGGACTTCGGGATGGCCACGAGCCCCTCCTGGACGTGCCAGCGCAGCACGACCTGACCGGGAGTCTTGCCGTGTTTCTTCCCGATGGCCGCCAAGACCGGGGCGTTCAGGAGATCGCGACCGGCGCCCAACGGACTATACGATTCCGTGACGATGCCATGGCTGGCGTTGAAGGCCCGCTCATTGATCCGGGTGATGGACGGCGAGATCTGGATTTGGTTGACGGCCGGCACCACCGAGGTTTCCTCCAGAAGCCTTTCGAGATGCGAGGGCTTGAAGTTGGACACGCCGATCGAGCGCACCTTCCCCTCAGCCTGAAGCCGCTCGAAAGTCTCCCAGGTGGACACGAATTCATTCCGTTGGGGGAGCGGCCAGTGGATCAACAAGAGGTCCACGTAGTCCAGCCCAAGGCGCTTGAGGGAGTCTTCAAGACCGTCGACGGCGCGATCGCGGCCCTGGTGGGTCCCGTCCAGTTTGGTCGTGATGAACAGTTCCTCGCGCGGGATGCCGCAGTCCCGCACGCCTTGCCCGACGCCGGACTCGTTACCGTAGCGGAACGCCGTATCGACGTGCCGGTAGCCCAGCTCGACGGCGGACACCACCGCCGCGGCGACCTGGGCGTCGTCGAGCGGCCAGGTTCCGAGGCCGATCTGCGGAATGGCATTACCGTCGTTGAGCCTGACGGTCGGAGCAAGTGCCATGGTCCTGTCCTTTCAGTTGCTAGATCGGCCTCCGTGCCCATTGGACCAGTTGATCGCTGAGTTTCATGAAGTCCGGGTCCACGTGCTTGATGCCTGGATGTTCATCATGCCACCGGACGATCTCACGTGCGCCTGCCGCGAACGGAATTTCTGCCCGATACCAGGGAACCAGCGTTTTGATCTTGGTGTTGTCGAAGACCACGGAGTGGGACTTGTCCCCGAGAAGCCCGGGACCAAGCTCCGGGTAGTGCGCGGCAATGGTCTCCGAGGCGACGTGCACCAGTTCGGGGTCCGGCACGCCTGCCGCCGTCGCGAAGAGCCGGTAGACCTGGTCCCACGGGAGTGCTTCGTCCGAGGTGATGGTGTAGCTTTCACCCACAGCCTGCGGCCGGCCGAGGAGGCCAACGAAGGCCACTGCAAAATCTTCCGCATGGGTGAGGGTCCACAGCGAGGTGCCGTCGCCGTGGACTATCACAGGCAAGCCTTCCCGCATCCGATGGATGTCGGTCCAGCCGCCCAGAAGGGCGATCCGCGTGCGGTCATAGGTATGGGACGGCCGAACGATGGTGACGGGAAAACCCTCTTCCCGGTAGGCCCGGGTGAGAAGGTCTTCGCACGCGATCTTGTCCTGGGAGTACTTCCAGAACGGGTTCCTTAACGGGGTCGACTCAAGGATCGGCAGGTGTGCGGGTGGCTTCTGGTAGGCCGAAGCCGAACTAATGAACACGTACTGACCGGTCCGGCCGCGGAACAGCTCCACCGCGGCGGACACATGCTCAGGGGTGAAAGAGATGAAGTCCGCGACGACGTCGAACTCGCGACCGTTTAGCACCTCCGCGACCTCGGCGGCGTTGCGGATATCCGCCTGGAACAGTTCCGTGCCCGGAGGGGCCGGCCTTTCCGTGCTCAGTCCGCGGTTGAGCACGGTGAGCCGGTGACCCAGTGCGGCGGCGCGCTCCGCCGCCGCCGCACTGATGGTCCCGGTCCCGCCAATGAACAGCAGGCGCAACGGTGCCGAAGTCACCACGCGTAGTCCTCCGGCGCGGTCCGGTGGCCCGGGAAGATGTCGTCGAGCCGCTTGAGGGCATCGGCGTCAAGGCTGACATCCAATGCCCTGACGGCGGCGTCCAACTGCTCCTGGGTACGCGGACCCACGATCGGCGCGGTCACGGCCGGCTGGTGCAGCAACCAAGCCAAGGCCACATCGCCGGGCTCGTGGCCAAGGTCGTCGGCGAGGTCCTCGTACTGGCGGATCTGGTCTTCGTGCTTCTTCAGGGTCTCGGCCGCGCGGCCCTCAAGGCGACGGACGCCGTCGCGCTCCTTCTTCAGGACGCCGCCCAGGAGGCCGCCGTGAAGCGGCGACCAGGGGATCAGCCCGAGGCCGTACTGCTGGGCCGCCGGGATGACCTCCAGTTCGACGTTGCGGGTGAGCAGGTTGTAGATGGACTGCTCGCTCACCAGTCCGTTGTAGTTGCGGCGCGCGGCGGCCTCCTGGGCCTGGGCGATGTGCCAGCCAGCGAAGTTGCTGCTTCCGGAATACAGGATCTTGCCCTGCTGGACGGCAACCTCGATGGCCTGCCAGATCTCGTCCCATGGCGTGTTCCGGTCCACGTGGTGGAACTGGTAAACGTCGATGTAGTCGGTCTGAAGGCGCTTGAGGCTGGCGTCCAGCGCGCGCCGGATGTTGAGGGCGGAGAGCTTGGACTCGTTGGGGCGGTCCGTCATGGTTCCGTAGAGCTTGGTGGCCAGGACGACGCGTTCCCGGCGTTCGCCGCCCTTGGCGAACCAGCGGCCCAGGATTTCCTCGGTCCAGCCCCGGTTGTCGTGGCCGCCGTAGACGTTGGCGGTATCGAAAAAGTTGATGCCGGCATCCAGTGCGGAATCCATGATGGAGTGCGCTGCGGATTCCTCCGTCTGAGGGCCGAAGTTCATTGTTCCGAGGCACAAGCGGGAGACGCTAAGGCCTGAGCGCCCCAAGTGGGTGTACTGCATGGTTCGGGCTCCTTACGCTGTGGTGGTTTCTACATCTGGCTGAAGGACGCGACGGCGGGGTCGGCGCCGAGGCGGGCACCGGCGTCGAGCCCTCTGATGGCTGCGAGTTCATCCGGGGTGAGCTGCAACGACGCGGCCGCGAGGTTCTGGCGGATCCGTTCCGGGTGGACGGACTTGGGGATGACGATGTTGCCGGTTCCCAAGTGCCAGGCCAGGACGATCTGTGCCGGGGTGGCATTGTGCGTTTCGGCGAGTTCGGTGACCGTTGCCGATCCCAGGTCCGCTCCCTGCCCAAGCGGGCTGTAGGCCTCGACGGCGATCCCGTGCGAGCGGCTCTTCGCTGCCAGTTCCCGCTGCTGGAAGGTGGGGTGCAATTCGATCTGGTTGACGGCGGGAACGACGTCGGCCGAGGCCAGGAGCGTGTCGAGGTGGGCCGGCAGGAAGTTGGAGACGCCGATGGCCCGGGCGCCGCCGTCGGCATGGATCTTTTCCAGGGCCTTCCACGCGTCGACGAACAGGCCCTGGGACGGCACGGGCCAGTGGATCAGGTAGAGGTCGATGACGTCGAGGCCGAGTTCGCGGCAGCTGTTGTTGAACGCTGACGCTGCCCGGCCCTGTTCGCCGTTGCGGAGCTTGGTGGTGATGAAGAGTTCTTCCCGGCTGATGCCGGAAGCCTTGATCGCTGCGCCGACGCCGGATTCGTTCTGGTACGCCGCGGCGGTGTCGATGTGCCGGTACCCGGCTTCAAGTGCGTCCTCGACGGCTTTCTGGGTCTCGGCAGGTGGTACCTGGAAGACGCCGAAGCCGAGCTGGGGGATGGTGACCGCGTTGTTCAGGACGAGCCCGGGAACGGTTGAATTCTGAGCGTTGGACATGTCCGGCCCTTTCGTCGCTGGTGGGTGTATTGCCTGAATGGCTTTTTCGAGCCTATGCACTTTCGGCAAAACAATCAGCAGTTTTGACGCCCCCTGTTTTTCCTAGGACTCGTAGTCCTACCTTGGCCATAGAAACAAGCCCCCGGGGAGGGAAGAATGGGGACATGGGACAAAGCGCGGAGTTCGGAAAATTCCTCAAAGCCATGCGTGCCCGGATGTCGCCGGAGGATGCGGGATTGCCGGAAGCCTCCGGCGCGCGCCGTGTTCCAGGGCTGCGTAGGGAAGAGATTGCCCGCTTGGCCGATGTCAGCACCGACTACTACACGCGCCTCGAACAGGGCCGCCATATCCATCCGTCCCGGGCGGTCCTTGAATCGGTGTCGCGGGCACTTCGCCTGGACTCAAGCGAGCACACCCACATGATGGACCTCCTGGAGCACTGCGCGTCAAGCCCCAAAGCGCCGACTCCCACGCCGCGGGTGCGGCCGGCCTTGCGCCAACTTCTCGATGCTGTGGGCGACGTTCCGGCGCTCCTGCTTGGCCGGCGAAGTGACGTGTTGGGGGCCAACCGTATGGCGGTCCTGCTGTTTGCCGACTTCCCGTCCATGCCTCCCGCCGAGCGAAACCTCACGCGCTGGCTGATCCTGGACCCTCAGGCACGCGAACTGTTCCGGGACTGGAAGACGGTTGCCGCGGAAGCCGCGGGCTCCCTGCGTGCGGATATCGGGCGGCACCCCGACGATCCCCAAGCCAACCAGCTCGTCGGCGAACTCGCCGTAAACAGCGAGCACTTCCGCCAATGGTGGGCCGGGCATCGAGTAGCCGCGCGTTCAGCCGGAACTGTGCGCCTGCACCACCCCGCCGTCGGGGACGTGGAACTGAACTTCGAGAATCTGGCCCTGCCGGATGACCCGGACCAAGTCTTGCGGGTCTACTCCGCGAAGGCGGGTTCGCCGTCGGACGATGCCCTGAAGTTGCTGGGCAGTTTTGGTGCGGGAACGGCGTTGGGCGCGGAAACGACGACGACGAGCCCGGAGTTGTCCGAGCGTCATGCAATGGGCGAGAGCTGAACGAGTTTCAGCCAAAAGTGCCCTACGTCACTGTGCTGGTGCATAGTGAATCGGTGTGATTTTGTCTATGTGCCCATTGGGCGGCTTTTGAATCGCGTTTACGCTGAATCCAGACCCTTTCGCATATCAAGGATGGAATTCAACGATGAAACGCATCGCGCTGCTGAGGGAGCGGGCAACCACCGCCGGGTCCGCGGGAACCACGGGTTCGCATTGCCCCGCGTCTGGTCAGTGGAGCCCTGAAGGCGAACCCGATGTGGTGCGCACGTTCTTCGAAGGCCACGTCTTCCCCTCCCACAACGGCGCGGCAACAGTCTGGCACCGCCAGTACCTGCTCGCTGAGTCCCGATGAGTCCTGAAACCTTGGGCGTGTGGGGCCCAAGCCACTTCACGACGTCGGCCCAACGGCCCGCTGGAGCGGCACTTCGCGTGCCGCCGTCGAAATGGTCGGAACTCAGCCGGGGCGAAATCGTCTGGATCCACGAGGACAAATGGGGTTTCGACGCCGGCCTTGTGGACGAAGTTTCCCCGGACCACGAATTCCTGTGGATCGAATTCGCCGGCCGTGGCCGGCGTCTCCTCTGTGGCGGTGACCCCGTCCAAGTCTGGACCCGCGGGTGAGTCCAGCCTCGCAACTGATGGCCGTCAGCCTTTCCACAGAAAGGCTGACGGCCATCGTCGGTTTTGGGGTGTTGAGCGCTTGTTAACGCTCCAGGCGGAATCCGAGCTTGATGGTTACCTGCCAGTCGGCAACGGCGCCCTCGCTGAGGTGGCCGCGGATTTCCTTGACCTCGAACCAGTCGAGATTCCGGAGGGTCTGGCTTGCGGCGGCAATCCCGTTTCTGATGGCGGCGTCGACGCCCTCGGACGAAGTTCCAACAATTTCGGAAACGCTGTATGTGTGGTCAGCCATTCTTGCTCCTCATGATCGTCCTTTAGCCTGAACTGCGGGTAGCCTGAACTGCGGGTCTGGCAGGCCGTGAAAGCAGACTAGCTGACGCAGGGCCGGGGGACTAGGGGTCGCGTCGCTGCCAGACCATCGCTTTGCGCCTCACGCATGTCCGGCGGTTACAGCACCGCAGCGCGGCCCGCCTACTAGCATTGGGTTCATGAGTGCCAATGACGGTTCTGGAGTCTCGTCAGGCGGTACCGAGGGCCCTGGCCAGCTCATGGCTATGCTTGACCGTGGTGTTTCCCGGGCTGATCTGGAGACCACGCTGTCCGCCTGGCTGGAAGCCGGGGCCATTGACCAGTCCACCGCGGCGGCGGCCCGCCGGCTCAACGCCCAGTTGTGGGAAGCGAGTCGCCGGGAGGGCCTGCTGCGCGTCCTTTACGATACGGCCACCGACTTGACGGGCATCCGCGACGTGGAGGCAGTGCTCAAGGCCATCGTCCGGCGCACCCGGTCATTGATCGGCAGCGACGTCGCCTACTTGAGCCTGAACGACTATGACAGCGGTGAGTCCTACGTCCGGGTGACCGACGGCGCAACCACGGCTCTCTTCCGCAACATCCGCATGCCCCTCGGCGAAGGCGTGCTCGGCGCAGTCGCGACCGGCGAGGCGCCCGCCCAGAGCGCCGACTACTTAAACGACGAGTCCAAATCGCATCTGGAGTCCAGCGACACTGCTGTGGCGGCCGAGGGCGTCCGGGCAATCATGGGTGTTCCCCTTCGGGCAGAAGGGAAGGTAATCGGTGCGCTCCTGGTCGCCGACAGGCACGCGCACCTGTTCAGCAGTGATGACATTGCCTTGATGGAATCCATTGGCACCCACGCAGCCGTCGCGCTGGAAAACGCCCGGCACTTCAGCGAAATGGCCAGCGCCCTCGCGCGGCTTGACCAAGCACAGCGGCAGAACCTGACCAACGTACAGGCCTTGGAGGAACTCTCGACCGTAGACCGCCGGCTCATGGAAACCCTGGCCACGACCGGTAGCCTCCCGCACCTGCTCAACGTTCTAGCCGAGTCCCTGGACACTCCTGTCTTTCTGGTCTCTCCCATGGGCGAGCCACTGGCGGGGCTCGAATCGGAGGGGGACTTCGGAAGCCTGCCCGCCCTGAACGCCGCTGAGGAGTCTGCGGCCAGGAGGGCGGCCGTGCACTTCGAGATCAAGGACACGACGTACACCGTCATGTCCGCCGTAGCGGGCGACCAGCATCTCGCCTCCCTCATCGTCGCCGAGCAGCTCAGCCCTGCCCGGCTCGCAGTCCTGGAACGCAGCGCCCTGGTACTCAGTGTGTCGCTGCTGTTGGAACGCACATTCCAGGACGCCCAATACCGGCTGCAGCTAGAGCTCATCGATGACTTGCTCAGCCCCCGCGCTGAGAACGCGGCTGCGCTCGCCCGCCGGGCCGGCCAGTTCGGTCTGGCAAACCACCTCCAGCTCGTGGTGCGCGTGGTGGGGGTCGGCGACGACCAGCGCCAACGGGCACTCTCCGTGCTCAGGCATCGATCCGAGGGGGCCCCTGGAATCATCGCCCTGCACGAATCACACGTGTGCATCATTGAACCCGTAGAACGCCACGACAGCCGACCGGATGGAGCCAGCGGTTCCGGCCGCACCGGCCAGTCCGTCATTGACGAGCTGAAACGACGCCGCATCACGGCCACCGTCGGATCATCAGAACCGGTTACCGGCTTTGCCCGGCTGTCCGCCGCCCACACCGAAGCCGACGCCGTCCTCCGCGCATTGCAGGCCCTCTCGCGCGACGGTGAGGCAGCGAACCGGGCCGCCTTGGGCACCGCGGGAATGTTACTCGGAGCGATGGACAGCCCCTTTGCGGGACAGCTGCTGAATGCGCAGCTGGGCCCGCTCCTGAGCTACGACGAGCGTCGGGCAACACAACTGGTCCTCACGGCGTGGACGTTCCACGAAAACGGGGGTGCCATCCAGGAAACGGCCGACTCCCTCCACATCCACACCAACACCCTGCGCCAACGGCTTGACCGGATCGACGCACTGATCGGCGCGTCGTGGCGCCGGGGAAGCCGTGCCCTTGATGTCCAAGTGGCGCTGCGCTTATGGCGGATGAAGACAGCCGGCGTCAGCTCCGCCAGTTCCTGAACAACGGAGCTGCTTTCCACCGCCTTCAAAGCACATGGCGATAAAGCACATACGAATTGCTTTTATATGGCACGGGCCCACATGGTGGGTGTCACATCACTCTGGAATGCTGAGATTCGCGGCGCCTTTCGGGCAGCTGCTCATCCCATCTCTAGGAGTTATTCACAATGTCGTGTGCGCATGCAGCGGGAATCCGTCCCGCAACTTTCGGCGTCCTCCGCCTGCCGCGGAGCGTTGTCGTCGGCGCCCAGCAGCGCTTCGCCGTCGCCGAAATCGCAGCAGAATTCGGGAGCAACGTCCTCGTCTGTACTGACCCGCGGCTGGCTGTCTCAGAAGACCTCTCGGCCTTGGTCCGCAGCCTCGAGGACAAAAGCTTGACTGTACGGGTCTACGGCGACACCCAGGCCGAACTGCCGGTTCCCGGAATCGTGGCCTGCGTCGAGGAACTCAAAGGCCACGAGATCGATGTCATCATCGGTTTCGGCGGCGGCAGCTGCATGGACATGGCCAAGGTCGTCTCCGTGCTGCTCACCCACGGCGGCAAGCCCAGCGACTACTACGGTGAATTCGCCGTTCCCGGCCCCACCAAGCCGGTCATCGCACTGCCCACCACTGCGGGCACCGGTTCCGAAGCGACGGCAATCGCCGTCGTCTCCGATCCTGATCTCGGCATGAAGATGGGCATCTCAAGCCCGCACATCATCCCGTTCGCCGCAGTGTGCGATCCCGAGCTCACCTACTCATGCCCTCCGTCCCTGACGGCCGCCACCGGTGCGGATACTTTCGTGCACCTGGTCGAGTCCTTCACTGCCATCACCCGGGAACCCACCCCTGACCTGGCCACGGAGCGGGTTTTCGTCGGCAAGAACGTCCTGACGGACTCGATTGCCCTGAACGGCATCCGGCTGGTGGGCCGCAGCCTCGTCACCGCATACAAGGATCCGGAAAACACGGAGGCCCGTGCCGGGATGATGCTCTCGGCTCTGTACGGCGGCGTGGTTCTCAGCAATGCGGGAACCGCCGCGGCACACGCCATCCAGTACCCGGTAGGCGCACTTACCCACACTCCTCACGGTGTGGGCGTCGGCCTCCTGCTGCCCTACGTCGTCCGCCACAACTTCGAAGCGATCCAGCCGCAGCTGGCGCAGATCGCGGAGGCCTTGGGGCGCGATATCCGCGGGCTGGACCAGCGCGCCGCCGCCGTCGCAGGCGTGAATGCAATCGACGAGGTCATCGCCGCCATCGAGCTCCCCCCGACGTTGCAGGACCTTGGCGTGCAGGCAAGCGACCTCGCCCAGATCGCCAAGCTGTCGCTGAACTCCAAGCGGCTCATCGACAACAATCCCGTGCCGCTTGATCTCGACGCCGTCACGTCCATCGTTCACGCCGCCTTTGCCGGCGACCGCACCATCCGCTGATCAGCAAAAAGGACCACCGATGCCCCTTCTTTCAACCTCTGAACCGCTTGACGTCGACAGCCTGACGGTGCCCCGTCAGCTGCTCATCGCCGGGAACTGGCAGGATGCCAGGGGCGGTGACACCGTCGAGGTGATCAACCCTTCCGACGCTTCCGTCATCACCGACATCGCCGACGCCGACGTCGAGGACGGCCTCGCCGCCGTCGACGCCGCCGCAGCATCCCTCCCGGAGTGGGCCGCGACGCCGCCGCGCCGCCGCGCAGAAATCCTGCGCCGCTGCTTCGAACTGATGACCGAGCGCAGCGAGCAGATCGCCCACCTCATCTCGCTCGAAAACGGCAAAGCCCTCAGCGATGCCCGGGGCGAAGTGGCGTACGCCGCCGAGTTCTTCCGCTGGTACGCCGAGGAAGCGGTCCGGATCATCGGCGATGTCTCCGTCTCGCCGTCGGGCTCCAACCGGATCCTGGTCCAGCACCAGCCGATCGGCGTCTGCGTGCTGATCACCCCATGGAACTTCCCGGCGGCCATGGCTACCCGGAAGCTGGCGCCGGCGCTGGCCGCGGGCTGCACCACCGTGCTCAAGCCCGCCACGCTCACACCGCTGACGACGCTGGCAATCGCCCAACTGATGATCGACGCCGGCGTCCCGGCAGGCGTGGTCAACATCATCACCACGAGCAAGACCAGCGACGTCATGACCCCGATCCTTGCCGACCCCCGGGTCCGCAAGCTGTCTTTCACAGGATCCACCAGTGTCGGACGCCACCTGCTGCGCCAGGCGGCCGACAACGTGCTCAAGTGCTCCATGGAACTCGGCGGCAACGCCCCGTTCCTGGTCTTCGACGACGCGGACCTCGAGCTGGCGCTCGACGGCGCCATGGTCGCCAAGATGCGCAACGGCGGCCAGGCCTGCACCGCCGCTAACCGGATCTACGTCCAGCGCGGCATCCACGACGAGTTCGCCCGCCGACTCGCCGAACGAATGGGCGCCATGCGCGTGGGCCCGGGCACCGACGCCGAGACCGAGGTCGGTCCGCTCGTGGACGAGGCCAGCGTCCGCAAAGTCGACTCGCTGGTCCGCGACGCCGTCAGCCAGGGCGCACGGCTCCTCGCCGGAGGCAAGGCCATCGACGGCGCCGGGTACTACTACCCGCCCACCGTCGTCACCAATGTGCCGCTCCAGGCCCGGATGGTCAGCGAGGAAATCTTCGGACCCGTGGCCTCGGTCATCCCCTTCGACACCGAAGACGAAGTCATCGCCGCCGCAAACGACTCCGAGTACGGCCTCGCAGCGTACGTGTTCACGGAGGACCTCCGCCGCGGGCTCCGGGTCTCCGAGCGCATCGAAAGCGGAATGGTGGCCCTCAACCGAGGGCTCGTATCCGACCCCGCAGCACCCTTCGGCGGCGTCAAGCAGAGCGGCCTCGGCCGCGAAGGCGCCCACCAGGGCCTGCTGGACTTCACCGAAACCAAGTACATCGCCCTCGACTGGTAGCACTGCCGCTCCCTTGTTTCCACCCGAAAGAAAAGACCAATGACGATCTCCACCACCAAAGCCAAGACGAAGGCGCCCTGGCGCGTTCCGGCTGCCAGCTTCATCGGCACCACCATCGAGTGGTACGACTACTACATCTTCGGCCTGCTCGCCGCGACGGGCGTCTTCAGCCGCCTGTACTTCCCGGAGCAGGACCCGGCCACCGGCCTCCTGATGGCGTTTGTCACCTACGCGGTGGGCTTCGTTGCCCGTCCGTTCGGCGGCATGTTCGCCGGCCACTTCGGTGACAAGATCGGCCGCAAGCCGATGCTCGTGCTTTCCCTCCTCATCATGGGCTTCGCTACGCTGGCCATGGGCATTCTTCCCACCTACGCCCAGATCGGGGTCTGGGCTCCCATCCTTCTGACGGTCCTGCGCCTGCTGCAGGGCTTCGGCGCCGGCGCCGAGTGGGCCGGTGCGGCGGTCATCTCCATCGAACACGCACCTGCCGGACGCAGCGGATTCTTCGGTAGCTTCACCCAGATGGGTGTCCCTGCGGGCATGCTGCTGGCCAACTCCAGTGTCCTTGTCGTCAAGGCAGCCGTACCGGCAGCAGCCTTCGACGCCTGGGCCTGGCGCCTTCCCTTCCTGCTCAGCGTGATCCTGATCGTCACCGGCATGATCGTCCGCGCCAAGCTTGAAGACTCCAACGACTTCAAGGAACTCGTGGCGGCGAAGAAGACCGCGAAGAAGCCGCTGGGCGAGGCCATGAAGAAGGAAACCAAGGGCATCTGGCTTGTGGTCGGCATGCGCTTGGCGGAAAACTCTGCGTTCTACCTGTACACGACGTTCTCCGTGGTCTACATCATGAAGACGTTTGGTGCGGAACGGGCCAACCAAGGCTCCATGTCCGTTCTGGTTGCATCGGCCATCGGCGTCTTTGCCGTCCCGCTATGGGCGATCCTCTCGGACAGGATCGGGCGCAAGCCGCTGTACCTGTTCGGTTCCATCGGCGGACTCCTGTTCTTCCCGCTCTACTTCGTCATGACCGATACCGGCAGCGCGCTGCTGGCAACCCTCGCCATCATCATCGGGCTCGCCGTCTTCCACAACTCGATGTACGGCCCGCAGGCCGCCTTCTTCGCGGAGCTCTTCTCCACCAAGCTGCGCTACAGCGGCGCATCCATGGGCTACCAGTTCGGCTCGGTCCTGGCCGGCGGCATCGCCCCTCTGGTCGCCGTCGCGCTGCTCACCGCGGGCAACGGCAAGCCGGGCTGGGTGATCCTCTACTTCAGCATCATCGGTGTCATCACGGTTGTGGCGACCATCCTCGCACCGGAAACGCTCGCCAAACTGGACCGGCGCATCACCGCCGCCCAGGAGCTGGACGAGAGAAACGCAGCGGTTGCACAGGAGCGGGCCAACGCTAACTGATACTCCCTGAAGTAAGGCGGGCGCCGTCCCGATCAAAGGTAGACCTGGACGGCGCCCTTCTTCTGGTGTTCGCCAACTGAACTCGGCTTGTCAGTTGGTCCAGTGGGGGATAGCGGGATACGGAGGGGTCTTCTTCATCCGCAAGACGATGGCGGCCCGGTAGACGATGAGTGCGTTCAGCCCGAGCCCGCCGGCTACGCGCAACGGCCCCGAAGACAGTGAAGGCCATGGCTGCTGGTAGGAAGGCTGCTGGTCAGCCGAAATGCACGGCGTTCCACTCGAGGATTCGAGGGTCAGCGAGCCCTTCGGTGGTGAATGGATCACCGGCGATGAAGCGCTCGGCATCCTCGCGCGAGGTAAAGATCCCCATCGACCCGGCCGCAGGATCCGGGGTCTGAAATGGTCCGAGAGCAATAAGGCCGCCGCCAGCGGCACGGAACGCCTCGTAATATTCTTTGTGGCGGGGGTAGGTCTCGAGAATGCGCGAGCGGTCAACGCCATCGCGCAGGCCGTACATCACGACGAATTCCATGCAACCGATCCTACCTACCACCAGCGCCGAGGCGGCGTCCGACCTAGTAGCTTGCGAACGACGGACGGACAGGCATCGCGGCCCTTACCAAGGTCAAGTCACCGCATGTCGCCGGAACGCTGGCTCGCCGCGAGATCGTGTACGACGCTGGTCGTCGCCCGATAGAGCTCGCGGTAGCGCCTGTATCCGTGGTCGTAGACAGTGCGGTCGGATGCGCCAGGACGGAGGACAGTACGGGGCGGGTTCCACGCGTCGATGTCGGGCGATGCCGCACCGGCCGCCACCAGGGCGCGCGCTGCAAGGAAAGCTCCACCATATGACGCACCGATTGTGACGGTAGGTATCACCTGGTTCAGTTGCGTGACGTCGGTGACGATCTGCGCCCAGAGCCCACCCTCGACCCCGCCGCCCACCGCGACGACGCGGTCAATCCGGATGCCGGCCTCCCGCATCACGTCCACATTGTGCCGCACCCCGTTCGCGGTCGCCTCCAGCGCGGCGCGGTAGAGATCCCCGCGCGTGTGGGAGAGCGTGAGGCCGGCGATGACCCCGCGGGCGTCCGGATCGAGAATGGGCGTCCGCTCGCCGGCGAAATAGGGGAGCATGGCTAGCCCGCCTGCGCCCGCGCCCGAGGCGGCGGCCTCGGCGAGCAGGGTGGGGAAACCCACGGGCTCACCGGTCGCGCCGGCTGTGAGATCGCGGAGCCAGTTGGTTATTGCGCCGGATGTCGCCATCCCACCCGCCAGGCAGTGCACGCCGGGCCGGGTGCCCAGCGTCGTCCACATCGACGGAGAATGCGTGGCCTCGAGCTGGTGCGCAATGAGGAACATCGTGGTCCCGTACATCAGCATCAGATCGCCCGGCCGGTCGGCGCCAACGCTCACGGCCTCGGCCCACGCGTCGATCGTGCCCGTGATAACGGGCGTCCCGGCGGGCAGGCCCGTCGCAGTCGCCGCGCCGGCGCCGACGACTCCGGCGATCTCGCCCGGCCAGCGCAGCTGCGGCATCAGCAGTCCGGGCGCGATCCGCTCGACCGCCTTCGGATGCCAGCGTTGGGAGCGCAAATCGTAGAGGGGCGTGCTCTGGCTCGCGGAGTGGTGGTCGAGTACGTACTCGCCGGTGAGCCGGCGAACCAGCCATGACGACGGCATGAACAGCCGACGAGCGCGGGCGAATGCGTCCGGCTCGTGCTCCGCGACCCACGCAAGTTTCGGGCCGACGGCCTGAGTGGTGAACGCGGAGCCGCCGAGGGCTAGGATCGCCTCCTCGCCCAGCTCGTCACTGAGCAGGTCGATCTGCTCAGTGGCCCTGGTGTCGATGCCATAGAGGATCGCCGGACGGACCGGCCGATCGTCATCGTGAGTGAGGAGCACGCACGGCCCCATCCCGCTAACTCCGATGGCCGCCACCTCCGCAGCCGGAACGTTTGCGGTCAGCTCGTGGGTGATCTCGCAGAATTCCTGCCACCAGATCGCGGCATCCATCTCCGCCCAGCCGGGCTGGGGATGGTCGACGGCGTGCCGGCGCACCGCGGTCGCGAGGATCACGCCGTGCGGGTCAACGAGCACGCCCTTGCTGCTAGAGGTGCCAATGTCGACTCCGAGCGTGCAGCGAAGAGTCACTCCCATCCTGATGCCTCCGCGACGTCGTGGAACGTCACAGACGGCCCTGTCGCAGGTTTCCGGCCGGGCGAGCCGTGTATATCTGCACAGCAGTCGGTCGCTCGAGCAGGCCCTCGACGCCCTCTTCGAGTTCGACGACCGCGGCGGCGCGGCTGTGGGCGTCGAGAGCGGCGGCGTCCGTCCATTTCTCGATCATGAGAAGACCCTCGGCGCTTTCGTGCAGGGCGTAGAGCTCGCATCCCGGGTCTTCGACATGCACGCGGGCGACGGCCCGTTCGAACAGGGCAATCACTTCCTCGCGGTGCTCTGGCTTGGGGCGGACTGTGGCGGTGACGACAACGCTCATGCGGGTGGACCTTTCCTCTGCGGGGCCCGCGCGGATGCGAACGGCCCTTGACACGATCCATTTTTACACGATAACTTTCATTTCGTCGACCGTCGACGGTAGACGAAGAGAGGATTTGGGGAAGAATGTTATCCATGAAGACAAACCAAGAAGCCAGTCCCCGTTTCCACCGCTCCGCGCTTAGCGACGACGTCTACGACTACCTGCGAAAGGAGATCATTGAAGGACGGTTGGAACCCGGCGCGCGCGTTGTCGAAGAGAAATTGGCGACTGACCTCGGCATGAGCCGCGCACCACTGCGGGAGGCGATCCTGCACCTGCGCCGCGACGGACTCGTCAGCGGCACCGGACGGGACACCAGGATCATCGAGCTGTCGCCGACGGACATCCGGGAGCTGCACCTGATGCGCGCCACACTGGAGACTCTGGCATACCAAAGCGCGGCGCGATACCTCACGGACAAGGACATTGCCGGGCTCCGGGACCTCATCGAATCGATGCGGGCTGTGGACGCCGGTCAGGCAGGAAAGATGAAAGAGCTCGACTACGAGTTCCACCAGCGCCTCTGCCGGCTCTCCGGCATCCAGCGTCTCTACGACGCGTGGCGCGACCAGAAGGTGCTCTTCGGTATGTGGCTGACCGTCGCCGGGAACGCACGTGAAGACGCCGAATACCTCGCCGAACAGCACGCACGCCTGCTGGACGTTGTCATCGCTGGCGACCCCCGGGATATCGCCAACGAAGTGACCCACCACATCTACGAAGTCGGAAGCGCGCTGGCCGCGGAACGCGAACTCTGGGACGAAGACCGCTCCCTGCTGCTCGGTGAGCTTCCTCCACGAACCTAAGGACTACCCCGAAAGAATGAAAACCCACAACCTCACACTGCCTCTCTACCCCTTCATGCCCGTCGGCAACGTCTGGGCCTGGGACTCCCCGTTCCAGCGCACCGATGTTATGACCCCGGCAACCCACGGTGTCAGCGCGCACCACCTGACCTTCCACAGCGAGACCGGGACCCGCCTCATGCTGGGAGCCTGCTACGACGCGAATGCGCCACGGCTGCACGAGATGGACTATGGCGACTTCCTCAACCGGCCCACCATCGTCATCGATATCCCGAAGGGCCCGGACGAGGAGATCGAGCCCGCCGACATCGACGCCACGCTGGCGAGCGACCCCGACTACCGGGAGGGCGACGCGGTTCTCATCCGCACCGGCTGGGGCGATGGCGAGCGCTACCGCACCATCGGCGACGCTTACGCCCAGCACACCCCACACTTCTCCGTCGCCGGCGCCGAGCGGCTCATCGAGGTGATGGCCGAGAAGAACTCCGACGTCATGCTCACCGACTGCGCATACATCGGTAACCTCGGCCGCGACTTCATGTACCCGGAGTGGTCCTCCCGCGAACCGTGGGACCGGCCGCCGTTCCCCTCCCAGCAAGCTCGCATCTACATGCGCCACTACACGCCGGAGCGCGGCGCGGGCGGCGGCGCTCCCGACTGGGCGTCCTCGGTTCCGTTGCACGGCGCGATGTCGCCCGTCGCGGCCGTCGCCAACTGCGGCTCCATCACCGCCAAGCGCATCCGCGTAACCGTTCTTCCCGTGTTCCTTCGCGGTGCCAGCGGCGCCCCCTGCTCCGTCATCGCATTCGAGGAGTGACAACTATGCCAACGTCAAACACCATCAACCTGACAATGCCGATCCAGCCTTACTTGCCGGTCGGCGCGGTGCATGCCTGGGAGTCCCCCTGCTGGACCGAGTCCATCTCGCGGCTCGCCTACAACGGCGCCGAACTGTTCTTCATCAGCATGGGAACGGGCACTGGAACGCGGCTGCGCACGACAGGCTTCGCCGCCGAAGACGGGGCGAAGATTCTGGATGTGCCGCTCCCCGACCTCGCGAACCGCCCGACGATCGTCGTGACCATCCCGAAGGGCGCCGGCGAGCAGATTACCGAGGCCGATATCGAGCGCGCGTTCGCCGAGGTCGAGTGGGCCGACGAGGCCGTTCTCCTGCGTACTGGATGGGGCGATGCCGACCGCTGGCTGGAGCTCGGCGAGCGCTTCGCACTGGATACCCCGACCCTGACCGCGGATGCAGCCACCCGCCTCGCCAAGATAATGGCTGACCACGGCTCCACACTGCTGCTCACCGACTGCGCCCATCTCGACGCGGCCGACAGCTTCGCCCGCAGCGAGTGGGCCGAACTGAAGCCGTGGCTCCGCCCATCCTGGCCGTCCGAGCAGGCGAAGGCCTATGTGCGTCACTACACGCCGGAGAAAGCCGCCGCGGACTGGGTATCCACTGTCGCGCTCACCGAAGCGGCTCATGTCGTCGTCGGGCTCGCCGGGTGCGGCGGGCTCGCCCCCTCCCGTCAGCTGGTGACCATCCTTCCGATGTTCATTGAAGACGTCGCCGAAGCTCCCTGCACCGTCGTGGCGCAGCAAGCCTGAGTATCCGCCACCCTCGAAGAGAGAAACATCCATGACTGCAACCCCCGTGATCACCAGCAAGGCAGGACGACTCGGCCGGCTCATCGCTGTCAGCCTAGCTCCCGGTGAGCAGCTGACAGACGCGATCGAGGAGGTCTGCCGGCAACACGGCGTGAAGACCGCGACGATTGCCTCGGCCGTCGGCACCATCAGCGAGGTGTACCTGCGCAACCCCCGCGACATCACCACGCTCCCCATCCGCCAGGAGCACGAGTTCGCGCCCGACATCGACACCATCGTCCTGCAGCGCCCGATGGAAATCCTCTCCCTGCAGGGCAACGTTACGACCCTAGACGGAAAGCTGTGGGCGCACTGCCACGGACTGTTCTCCGAAGCCGGAGGGCAGGTACGCGGAGGACACGTATTCCGGGCCACGATCTGGACCCAGGGCGAGATCTTCCTGCACGAGTTGGAAGACGTGTACATCGATCGCGAATTCGACAAGGAGGTCACGGGCCTTCCCCAGGTCCGATTCCACGATGCCGACGTGGTCGGCTAGCCGGGTGCGCGGCGCGGGCGACGACAACGCCTTCCGCTCACGTCCCGCATCCTCAACAACCCTCACACAGCAGGGCGGCCCGAACAGCCACTGACCGGGCACATCCCGGATGCTTCGTCGCGCCCGGACGAGGTCACCTCTTTAAGGAGAAACAACGATGTCTCATACCTTCCCGACGCCTGCACGAACGCTGGATCCGGCGATCCTCCGCACGGTCAAATTGCGGCTGATCCCGTTCCTCGTCCTGATGTTCTATATCAACTTCCTCGACCGCACGAACGTGTCGTTTGCCCAGCTGAGCATGGGCAAAGACCTCGGCCTCGGCGCCGCCGCCTTCGGGCTCGGCGCCGGCCTATTCTTCATCGGTTACTTCATTTTTGAGGTGCCGAGCAACCTCGCCCTGCACAAGTTCGGGGCACGCATCTGGCTCTCCCGCATCATGGTCTCGTGGGGAATCGTCGCGACGCTGACTGCATTGGTACAGGGCGAGGCAAGCTTCTACATCGCCCGGGTGCTCCTCGGCATCGCCGAGGCTGGGTTCTTTCCCGGCGTCATCCTCTACCTCACCTACTGGTTCCCCCGGGCCCAGCGGGCACGGGTGCTCGCTTTGTTCTACTTGTCCATCCCGCTCGCGTCGAGCACTGGAGGCCTGTTGTCCGGCTGGATCCTCAATAGCGCCCCGTTCTTGAAAAATTGGCAGTTCCTTTACATCGCCGAGGGACTCCCGGCCATTATCGTCGGCGTTATCGCATTCTTCGTGCTAACCGACCGCCCCTCCAAAGCAAGGTGGCTTACGCCAGTGCAGCGCGCCGAGCTGACGGAGTACATCGAGGCCGAGGATGCGGCCCAGCCGAGTCCCCGCACGGTCAGCGCCACTTTCCGGTCGCCCCGCGTGTTGGTCCTCGCCGTCTGCTATGCGGGCCTCAACTTCGGAATCTACGGCGTGACGTTCTTCCTGCCGCAGGTGATCAAGGCGTTCAACCCGGGCGGCTCGACCACCGTGACGGGCCTCATCAACGCGATCCCGTTCGCCATCACCGGCGTGGCCATGCTGTTCTTGAACCGCAGCTCCGACCGCACCGGCAAGCCTGTGCGACACATCGTCATTCCGCTAATCGTCGGTGCGCTCGCCCTGGCGATTGTCGGCACCGTCTCGCCGAGCCCCGTCTGGCTGATGGCGGCGGTCACGCTCGCGCTATTCGGCGTGATCGCGACCCTCCCATCGTTCTGGAAGTTCACCACCGCCACCCTCGCGGGCGTCGGTGCTGCGGCAGCGGTCGGCATGATAAACGCTGTCGGTAACCTCGGCAGCTTCGCGGGACCATATGCCATTGGCTTGCTCTTCGGCTCGACAGGCTCGTACGACCTGGGCTGGGTCATCATCGGCGTGGTCATGCTTCTCGCCGCCGGGGGAATCGGCGTCGTCGCAGTGCTGATGCGCACGGGGCGTCCGGAATCCGAAGCAGTTCCCGCCGTTCTGGCGCAATCGCCGGCCTTCGGTTCGACGAGCACCCACGACGACGCCTAAGCCGTTCCTCATACCCAGGCCCGGCTCCCGTCCGGTCTGGCGGGAGCCGGTGTAATGATCAAACCGCGTCACGCAGTCGGCCGTGATGACGTTTCCAAGCGAGGCAGAGGCTACGATCAGCGCATGATCGTGGCCTCCCTGCTTTTCGCCCTGCTTGCCGGCTTGTTGCACGTCTACGTCTTCCGCATGGAGTCGATCACCTGGAGCCGTCCGGCCACCTGGAAGCGGTTCAGCGTCGCTTCCCAGTCCGACGCCGAAACGACGAAGCCCCTCGCATACAACCAGGGTTTCTACAACCTCTTCCTTGCCATCGGCGCGCTCGCCTGGATTGTCTTCGTCGCGCTCGGCCACGCGCAAGTGGGTTGGACGCTCGTCTTCAGTTCCTGCGGCTCCATGCTGTTGGCGGCGATCGTGCTTGCCTTGAGCGGCAAGAAGTACCTCCGCGCCGCGGTTCTCCAGGGTACGACGCCGCTGCTCGCCGTTGTGCTCGGCATCCTCGCCGTCGCGCTCGGCTAAGCGCAACCCTCGCTCACCTATATCGCCGTTTCCCCCGACGCTCGCTCACGTATGTGGGCTTTTCGGAAATTGTCAAGCTGTGTGGAGTCACTGGGCTAGTTTTTGGGGTGTTTTGGTCTCGGGCAGGTTGATCCCGACGTATTGTGCTGGGGCCGGT
>NZ_JBFBLA010000025.1:0-71268 GCF_040702485.1 Arthrobacter sp. NPDC080031 | reverse complement strand
TTCCATTTGGAAGGGAGTCTGTCGCAATTTTTCCGCATCAGCGGCGGCGACTCGAACTACTTTACACACCCCCAAGACCCCACGCAAATCACCCCTCAGACAACCAAAAACCGCGTCAATCCGGGACAAAGCAGCCGGTTCCACGCAAAAAGAAGCCGAGGGCGTCGTAATTCGACACTGTGTGCTGCACCACTTAATCACAAAGCCGCGAAGCCGATCGCATCAAAACCCGAAATCATCGCCTTAAACGCAAGAAGGGCCGGCAACCAAACGGTTGCCGGCCCTTCTAATGCTTCTGGACTACCAGGAAGACTTGGTGATGCCCGGGAGCTCACCACGGTGAGCCATGTCGCGGAAGCGAACACGGGAGATACCGAATTTCTGGAAGGTACCGCGCGGGCGGCCGTCGATGATGTCGCGGTTACGCAGACGGATCGGGGAGGCGTTGCGGGGCAGCTTCTGCAGGCCGAGGCGAGCCTCTTCGCGTGCTTCGTCAGTCGCGTTGATGTCAACCAGGGTCTTCTTCAGTTCGAGACGCTTGGCAGCGTAACGCTCAACAATGACCTTGCGCTGCTCGTTGCGAGCAATCTTGGACTTCTTAGCCATGTTTAGCGCTCCTCTCGGAATTCGACGTGCTGGCGGATCTTGGGGTCGTACTTCTTCAGGACCAGACGGTCCGGGTCGTTACGACGGTTCTTGCGGGTCACGTAGGTGTAACCGGTTCCCGCAGTCGACTTCAGCTTGATGATCGGACGTACGTCCTTGTCTTTTGCCACTAGAGCTTCACCCCACGAGCCAGAACTTCGGCGACGACTGCGTCGATGCCGCGAACGTCGATGGTCTTGATGCCCTTGGCCGACAGGGTCAGCGTGACATTACGGCGCAGGGACGGAACCCAGTAGCGCTTCTTCTGGATGTTGGGGTCGAACCGACGCTTGTTGCGGCGGTGCGAGTGCGAAATGCTGTGTCCAAAGCCCGGCTCGGCTCCGGTCACCTGGCAGTTTGCTGCCATGACGACTCTCCTAAAAAGATAATATGAAACGGCCAGCAGAGTTCCTGCTTCCCGTGCAATAGGCGACGTCCGCAACCAGTCCACACCGTTTTCGGTAGTTCCCGCAGGCTGGATCCCTTGACTGAAATCGGTCAATGATCACCGCTGCGGCGAAGGTAGTGGGTCCGGTCAACAGGCCGGAATACTGGGCGAATACTGGAATGCACGCAACTTGAGCCCCTAACTACCGGCCCGCGGATATCCCGTTGTTGCCAACAGTCACCGCCAACCGGAGCAATTGCACACGCTCCGCGCCACCTAGCGCCTAATAAGTCTAGGGGCTAGGGGAAATTAAGACCAATCGGGTGTATAAGAACCAAGTCACTCAACTCATAAGCGGGGTCTAGCCCCTTCACAGGAGAACGAAAGGTTGAGCATTCAATCTTGAGTCATGAACTCACAACTCCTCGCCTCCCGGGGCCAACGCGTGGATACACCGCCAGGCCGTCTTCCAGCCGCCGCCCGGCGCAATTCCACCAAGGGGAGGTTCGCTGCGCAGCATCGCCGCCGCATGTTCCGGACGGACATGCTCACGGTTGCGCTGTGGGCGTCCCTCGCAGCGGCGCTGGCGTTGTGGCTCGCCGACGGCGGAGTGTCGTCCGTCGGTAATCCCACCCAGGCGGTCACCGCCGTCGGGATCCTGGCCGGGCTCGCCGGCATGGACCTTGTCATCCTGATGCTCCTGCTTGCGGCGCGCCTGCCGTTCGTGGACGGCGCGGTGGGGCACGACAGGGCGTTGGAGTTCCACCGGAAGCTAGGAAAACCGGCGCTCTACCTGTTGTTGGCGCATGGACTTCTCCTGGCGACCGGCTACGGCATGGCCGAGGGCCTGAACCCCGTCAGCGAGGCCGTTTCGCTCTGGGTGTTGGTGCCCGACATGTGGCTGGCATTCGTCTCCATGGCATTGTTCATAGCCGTGGTGGTCACTTCGCTGGTAGCTGTGCGGCGCCGTTTTCCCTACGAATTCTGGTATTTCGTTCATCTGCTCACCTACCTCGCGGTAGCAACGGCAATCCCGCACCAGTTCAGCGTGGGCGGCCTGTTCGCTGAAGGCACGTGGCAGCGCTGGTACTGGCTCCTGCTTTGCATAGGAACGGGCTCGGCGCTTGCTTGGTACCGCATCGCAAAGCCGGTCATAGCCACATACCGGCACCAACTGACGGTACGCCGCGTGGTTCGGGTGTCCCCCGACGTCGTTAGTATCGAAATGACCGGGCTGCGTTTGAACGAATTGTCCGGAAGCGGCGGCCGGTTCTTCGTGTGGCGCTTCCTCGCTCCCGGCTTGTGGTGGCAGGCGCATCCGTTCAGCTTGTCGGCGGAACCGCAGACAGGGACATCATCGCGGCAGCCGACGTTGCGGATCACTGTCCGGAATCTGGGGGCCGGTTCGGCCCGCCTCGCCTCGCTCCAGCCCGGGACGAAAGTTGCTATTGAAGGGCCCTACGGGGTCTTCAGCACGGCCGCCCGGAGCCGGGACCACGTGGTGATGATTGGAGCAGGAATCGGGATTACGCCCCTCCGGGCGCTCCTGGAATCCACTCCCTTCGCGCCTGGCCAGGCGACGGTCCTGTTGCGCGGCAGCAGCGCGGAGGAGCTGTTCCTAGGCGAGGAGATCCTGGAATTGTGCAGGAAGCGTGGTGCCACGCTCTTCCATCTGACCGGCCCGCGGTCCGCGATTCCGCAAAGCGCCTGGCTGCCCGCTTCTGCCGGCAGCTCGCGGCTGCGGGACTTTGTGGCGGACATAGCGGACGCTGATGTTTACGTTTGCGGTCCGACTGCATGGGCCGGGCATGTTCTGGCCGAGGCGAAAAGCTCCGGCGTGCGGGAGGAACAACTCCACTACGAAAGGTTTGACTGGTGAGACTCAGGGCAGGAATTTCAGCAGCGCTGGCCTCCGCGGCAATCCTCGTGGTCGGCTGGCAGGCGGGCGCACACGTGTCGGAATCGAACGCGTCGGCGGTCACCACGTCTTCCACAGGCACCACAGGCACCACAGGCGGAACCACTACGGGCTCGACGGCGACCGGAGCCACCGGGAGCAGTGCTTCCGGATCGTCCTCCGGAACCGGAGCCGGCTCCAGTTCCAGCACGGGCACCAGTTCCAGCACAGGCTCCACTTCCACCCTGGGAGCTTCGGCCAAGGCGGGCGGCACCTACGCAGGCACGGCCGTAGAGACCCGCTTCGGAACAGTCCAGGTCCAGGTGACTATCAAGGCCGGGGTGATCACGGATGTCACAGCCCTGCATCTGACTGACCAAGAGCAAAGATCCGTCCAGATCAGCGCCAGGGCAGCACCCCTTCTCCGATCAGAGGTGCTGAGCGCCCAGTCGGCGAACGTGCAGACCATCGGCGGGGCCACGTTTACCAGCGAGGCCTATCTGACATCGCTCCAGGCAGCCCTCGATGCAGCCCACTTCTAAGCCAAGTGGGCGCCGACAGGGCAGTGCGGAGCCCCGCCTTCGTTCCCGGACGTTCACCAGCATGGGCACCGTGGTGAGCCTCGCCATCCCACCTGCTCCAGGGACGGCTCCCCAAGCTGCCGTGGAAGAACTCGAGGCGGCCGCCGCCGTCGTCGAGCAGTTGTTCAACAGGCTGGATCGGACGTTCAGTCTCTACCGTCCCGACTCGGAGGCGAGCGCGATGGCGCGCCGCGAGCTGGCCCTGATGGATGCCTCGGCGGAGATGCGCCGGCTGTATGTCGAGGCGACCGAATGGCGCACCCTCACGGAAGGTGCGTTCACGGCGGAACGGCCCGACGGCGTCGTTGACTTGGCGGGGATCGTCAAGGCACATGCCATACGGGAAGCCGGAACGTCGCTGCTCGCACTGGGCTTGAAGGATTGGTGCCTCAATGCGGGCGGGGATGTCCTGGTGGACGGTTCCCCCACACCGGGCAGTACACGGCCGTGGCTCGCGGGGATTGTTGATCCGGAGGACCGGACGACGCTCCTGACCGCGTTTCCGCTCGGCAGCAAGGGAAAACACGCACTGGCGACCTCCGGGACCAGCGAACGCGGCCACCATATCTGGTCTGCGGGCCTCCCAGCCGCGCGGGACGAAGGGTTCCGCCAGGTTTCGGTGGCAGCGGCCGACATCACCACGGCCGATATCCTGGCCACCGCCATCATGGCCGGCGGCGCCCGGACCCTCGCGCTGGCGACCTCCCGCTGGGACGTGGACGTGCTCGCGGTGAAGAACGACGGCGGACTGCTCGCCACACCGGGCTTCCGGAACCTCGCCGGCCAGAACAGTTAGGGTTTTGTGAGCCGGGGGTACTTCGGGCTGAGGCCATCACCTGACGACTTGCCCGTAACGCGGCGGACGACCCACGGTGCGGCGTGTTCACGGGCCCAACGCGCGTTGGCCCGCAACGCTTCCACCCGCGCAAGCTGGGGTTGTGTGACGGGCGGCGGGACCTCGAGGGAACCTTCGTGCTCCAGGACGGCAAGGACGCGGTTCGCCATGTTGATGTGACCAGCTGTGGACATGTGCATCCGGTCCTGTGCCCACATGTGCCAGTCGTGGTATTCGCTGAAGCGCCAATAGTCCACCAGCAGCGCACCGTGGTTTTCGGCGATTTCCCGCAGCAATTCGTTGTAGATAGCGGTGCGCCCGCGCATGGTGCCGAAAACCTTGGAGCTGCGGGCGTCGAAACCCGTAAAGAGAAGCAACGTGGCCCCGGTGGCGCTTAGCTTCTCGATGCCGGCTTCGTATTCCTCCATGAGCCTGTCGATATCGACTTTGGGGCGGAAGATGTCGTTCGCACCCGCGTACAGGCTCACCAGCGTCGGTTGCAGCGCGACGGCGGCGTCCACCTGCTCTGCCATGACTTGCCGGAGCTTCTTGCCGCGGATGGCCAGGTTGGCGTAGCCGAAATTGTCGTTGCTTTGGGCCAATTGATGGGCAACAAGGTCCGCCCATCCCCTGACTCCGTTCGGGCGCGAGGGGTCGGCGTCGCCAAGTCCTTCGGTGAATGAGTCACCCAATGCCACATACCGGGCAGAAAAATCCATGGCGCCAGTCTTTCATCAGTGCGGGGCGGCCGTCACGCTCGGCCAGGCGTTCTCGGCTTAGCGGTCTCGGCTTAGCGTTCGCGCAGGATCCAGTGGTCGTCGTCCAAGCGGGCCACGATCTTCTCGCCGATCCGCGCGAGGTCCGCAACGTCCTCGTCGGTCATGGCGTCCAACATCAACGCACGGACGGCATCCACATGCCCCGGGGCGAGGGACACGATGGTGTCCATGCCGGCCTCAGTCAGGTGCGCCACGGTGACACGGGCATCACCCGGATGGGCTTCGCGCTCCACCCATCCGCGTCTCTGGAGCTTGGTGACGACGTGCGACAACCTCGACAAGGAAGCGCTGGTGCGGGCGGCAAGCTCGCTCATCGGCAGGAATCGCCCCTCCGCCTCGGACAACATGGCGAGCACGTTGTAGTCGAACAGCGACAATTTGCCGGCCGCTTGCAATTGGGTATCCAGGGCTGCGGGCAGAAGGGTGTTGATGCTCAAGAGGGCCAGCCAGGCACGGCGTTCGTCGGCGTTGAGCCAGCGCGGTTCGGTCATGGATTCATCTTAGAAGGAAATCAATACTTGACACTTCAACTTAAGGTCATTATTGTCTTAGTTGAAGCTTCAAGTAAAACAAGCGGAACCAAACATGAGCACTTAAGCAAAGGAAACAACAATGGCTGACATCACCATCATCGGCACCGGCAACATGGCGTCCGGCATTGCGGCCCGCGCGGCCGTCGCAGGCAAGAGCGTCCAGATCCTCAGCCGCGACGCAAGCTCTGCCGCTGCGCTTGCGGCGACGGTCAGCGGAACTTCCGGAATCACAGGATCGCCTGTGGAAGGCAGCATCGTAGTGCTGGCCACTCCGTTCGACGCCTCGAAAGCAGTCCTTTCGTCCTATGGCTCAGCGCTCAACGGCAAGACGATCGTGGACATCTCCAACCCTGTGAACTTCGAAACCTTCGATTCCCTCACTGTCCCCGCCGGAACCTCGGCAGCCGAAGAACTCCAGGCCCTGGTCCCGGGTGCGTCGGTGGTCAAGGCGTTCAACACCGTCTTCGCAGCCACGCTCGGTGACGGCGAAGTGGGCAGCCAAACCCTCGACGTGCTGGTCGCGGGCGACGACGCCGAGGCGACTGCCGCCGTCGTCGACTTCGTCAAAGGTGCCGGCCTGCGCCCGGTGAACGTCGGACCGCTGCGCCGCTCGCGTGAACTCGAAGCCTTCCAACTGCTCGTCATGACGCTGCAGATCAGCGAAGCACACCCCGACTACAACTGGAACTCAGCCGTCAAGCTCCTGCCGTAGTTCATTGCGCTCTCGGAGGGCGGCCCGTTTTGGCCGCCCTCCTCGTTGTAGGCTGGGCGGCATGTTCGTCGTTTCACTGACATACAGAGTTCCCGACGAAATCGTCGATTTCCACCGCCCCGCGCACATGGATTGGGTCAAAGAAGCGTTCGACGCCGGTACGTTCGTTGCGTCCGGACGTCGCGTTCCAGCCATCGGCGGCGTGCTGTTGTCCAACGTCGATCGTGCAACACTGGACGCTTCCCTGGCGACGGATCCGTTCTACGTCAACGGAGTAGCCGACTTCGAGATCATCGAATTCACGGTCACCACGGCATCCACGGGTTTCGAAAACCTCTTGGACTAGCCCTATTGCGGGCACTGGGCGTCACGCAGAGCACATTTTTGGCGCCTCGCGTTGGCGAAAATCCCGGAAATTCGGCTGCTTCGATGCCCGTCCATCCCAAAAAGTTGTCAGGCGTGACGCCGGCATGACCGCCGGCCACCGTGCGCTCAGGTGATCGCCGCTCGAAACTCCCCTGAAACGACGCAAAAGCCAGGGTGCCACATCGCGCCTGAGCCACGCGGCGTCGTCGGCCATAATCGCGGCGCGGCTCCGCGGTTGCAGCGCCCCAAGCACCGGCGAGCCGAGCGAGGGCGCGGCGCCCAACACCTCCAGGACCTTCTTCGCCATGTACTCGTGTCCGATGCCGGACATATGCAGCCGGTCGGGAGCCCACATCCGGCGGTCCTGGTACTTTTCGAAGCACCAGTGGTCCACCAGAAGTGTTCCGTAGGCTGCGGAAATGCGCCGGATGTGTTTGTTGAAGACGGCCGTGCGCAGCTTAAGCGGCTCCAACACCGGCGAGAGCGGCACGTTGTACTCTGTGAACAGCAGGACTTGGGCACCAGTTTGCGCGATCCGGGCAACAGCGTCCTCGAACCCGCGGACCAGTAGGCGCATGTCCAGTCGTGCGCCGAGGAGATCGTTGCCTCCGGCGTGGAAACTGACGAGCGTGGGAGCCATCGCGAGCGCCGGCTCGAGTTGTTCAACCACGATCTGCCTAAGCCGACGGCCGCGGAGCGCAAGGTTGGCGTACTGCGTCTGCGGCCGGTGCGTGGCCAGTTCCTCCGCCACACGGTCGGCCCAGCCGCGGCACTCGTTGGGGAGGCGAAGATCGGTGTCGCCGACGCCTTCGGTGAAGGAATCTCCAACTGCGACGAATCGCAGCGGCGTATGCGTGGCCATGGTCATGTCCCCCCGTTGTTTTGAGCGTTGCTTTGTCCCTCGTCTTGAGCCTGGGTTCCGGCGCCTGCTCGGTCAGCGGCGGCGACCGCTCGGCGTGAGGCAGCTGCCGCGGCTTGGCGTTCTGCGAGCTTCCGAAGCCCGGCCTTCCGCGGAACCTTCACGAGTTCCGGCCAACGCGGACTCAGAGTGTCCCCTAGCGTGACACCGCGGAGCTTCCGGCCGAACAAAGGCAGGACCCAGTCGTTCACCCAACGTCGCTGGCGACGTTCCCAATCGCGCAGCTTGAGCCGCTGCGGCGGTTCCCAATCCTTGGGCGAGAACTTATGGGGGACGCCGAGGTGGTCCAGGACTTGCGCCGCCATGTATTTGTGCCCCGCCTTGGACATATGGAGACGGTCCGGGGCCCACATCCGGCGGTCGTGGTAGGCATCGAGGCACCAATAGTCCACCAGCACGGCCCCGTGCTTGGCAGCGAGCTGGCGCACCCGTTCGTTGTAGAGCGCGTTGCGCTTCTTGAACGGTTCCAGCACGGCCGAGACCTTGACGTCGTACCCCGTGAACAAGACCAATGTGGCCCCGGTGGCTGCGAGGCGCGCTACAAGCTTTTCGTATTCGGCCATGAGCTGGTCCATGTCCGTGCCGAAATCCAGGATGTCGTTACCGCCGGCATAGAGAGTGATGAGCGTGGGTTCCATGGCTAACGCCCGCTCCAACTGTTCCTCAACGACATGCCGGAGGCGCTTGCTCCGCACGGCAAGATTCGCATACTCCCAGCCAGGTTCGGCCCTGGCCAATTTCTCGGCAACACGGTCGGCCCAGCCCCGGACGCCGTTCGGTAGGGCCTCATTCCGGTCCCCCACGCCCTCGGTGAAGGAATCGCCCAAGGCGACAAACCGCCGTCGTCCGTTCTGGTCAGCATGAAGCACGTTCCCAGCCACGACGCCAGCGTAACCCCGCCCGGTTGCCCGCCGGCAAAGCGCAGGTTAATTCGACGCTCGAGCTTCAACGCACGGATTTTTGGACACCGGGGACGGCGTTTGCAAAGATGACAGAGCCGGTTGATTCAACGGACGGCGCCAAGGCCGCGAAAGCGGTGAAGATCGAGAGGATGAGCATGCGCACTGCACACGTTGGCGCTGCCATGGTTGGCGAGGTGGCCGTGTTGGCCTACTTTGCATCCCCCTCTGCGTTGGCCATCCCGCTCGGCGGCCAGGAAAACTAACCCCGCCGCCCCGCACGAGAAGCACGCGAAGGGTTCCTTTGCTGTGCCTTCGGATCGCCAGACGCCAGCGTCCTTACTCTTCGGAGCCCAAACGATCTGAAAGAACTCCGCCGTGCAGAAAATCACCGCCCAACAAATCCGTTCCTCATTCATCAATGCGAGCCGCTCGGAGGCCGCCAAACTCAACCTCCCGAAGGACTTCGATTCCCTCGACTGGGACAAGCTCGAATTCCTTGGCTGGCGAGACGAAAAGATGCCGATGCGGGGATATCTCATCCTCCCGAACCGTGGCTCCCTCACTGGCATCATGCTGCGGGCGCCGGAGGGAGGCTCCGGCAAGAAGCGCTCTGTACTTTGCGAGCTGTGCCGCGACGTGTTTTCCAAAGACGACGTCTATCTTTGGGTTGCCAAGCGCGCGGGCCAATCGGGGCGCGACGGCAATACTGTAGGGACGTTGATCTGTGCCGAATTCGGCTGCTGCGCCAACGTCCGCAAGGAGCCCCCGGCGAATGAGATCAATCCGGACCCTGCCGCCGTCGTCGTTCGCCAAATCGCCGGACTGCAGTCCCGGACCGCCCAGTTCCTGGGTCGGGTTCAAGGAAAGTAGAGCTGCCGCGGCCAACGCTCGCTCACCTTTGAGGGCAAAGCCGCCGACGCCGGCTCACGTCAAGTGAGCGGGCGTCCGCCGAAAGTCCCACACAAGTGAGCGAGCGTCCGAGTTACCGGAGGACGATGTCCACGGGGTTGGCCTCGGAGCGCCATTCGCCGGGCACGCCCGGACCGCCGATGACTGGAGCCGTGAGCACGCCGGAGCGGTTGGTTCGTTTGTCGCGCAGGATTTCCGTGACCGAGCCAAGGTGCCGGGAGAGGTCAATGACGTTTTCGGGCGCGGCCAGCAACAACTGGAAGCCGAACTCGTGCAGGGCCTTGATGCCTGCACCGGCGAACTCCTCCGATGCCAGGACGAACGCCTCGTCCATCATGACCGTTCCGTAGGTCGTGAATCCCTGCTCGGCGATACCCAACTGGTAGCTCAGCGCCGCGGCCATGATGAACGCCGTGAAACGCTGCCGCTCTCCACCGGACATCGAGCCGGTGTCCGCGTGCATGTACACCTCGGTCTTCTTTCCACCACGCGGGCCTTGGACCGAGCGGTGCTCCTTGCACTGGATGAAGAGATGCCCGCGGACATCCAGCACCTCGGCTCGCCACCGCCGGTCCTCGGGGGTCTGCGAACCGAGCCGCTTGACCAGGGTTTCGAGCGACTTATAGCGGTTGGTGAGTTCGACGTCGTCGTCCGCGTCGCTCGGGGCCCCGCCCGAAGCTGCGCCGGCCGCGCGGGACGGCCGCGAGTGACGCGTCTTCAATGCGTTGTGGATAGCGTCCTTGAACTGCTTCGCGGTGGCGGGCAGCGTCTGCTTGATGTCGAGTTCCAAGAAGCTTCCCTCGTGGAAATTGACCTCGGACAGGATGCCGTTGAGGGGCAGGATGCGGCTGGTGATGGCGCGGCGTTCCTCGTCGAGCAGGTGGAGCAGCGTGCTGAACGATTCGTGGGTCCGCTGGTTGAAGAACTGCCGGAATTCGGTTTCCTGCGCGGGCAACCCTTCGCTGACGATCTGGTGATAGCGGGACTCGAACTCCCCCGCAGCACCGATCGAGGTGCCGTGGTCCGCGGAAATGGCGGTGCCCCATTCGCGTACGAACCCTTCGAACACGCGCGTCAGCCGCTCGGCCAACGCCTGCCCGCGGGACTCCGCGGCGTGCAGTTCCGCCAAGAGCTTGCTACGGACTTCGGCAGCCAGGGTGTCGAGTTCGTGGAGCTCACCCACCTCGCCGAATGCGCTGAAGTACGGTTCGAGGGCGGTGACGGTAGTGCCCGACGGCGGCGCCTGGTCCAGGCGGCTGCGTGCGGCATCAAGGAGGGCGTCAGCCGTGGTCATCTGCTGATCGAGCGTCTTATATTCGCTCTGCAAAACCGCTGCCGACCCTGTGGAGGACTGGTGCTTTTCGCGCACGGCCTCGATGTTTGCACGCAATGGTTCCAGGTCGGCCTGCGCAGCGAAGGCATCCTTGAGCCGTTGTTCGATCTTCGCGAGCTCCTCCGAGGCGACCGCTGCAGAGACCTGTTCCCAGCCACGTTCGTCGTCGGCGATGCGGCGCAGTGCTTCAAGCTGGCGCGTCATCCCTTGGTGGGAATCCTCGCGGCTTTGGGCTAGTTCGGCGGCCTTCAGCAGCTCGTTTTCGAGCTCGCCCACCTTCGCGGCCACGAGCTCCAGCTTGGCAGCATTATCGAAACCGAGAACGTAGTCCTGGCGGCTCGTGAAGCGGTCGTCCTTCTCCACAGTGTGGCGGTTGCGCTTGACCACTCCGCCCAGGCTCAGGCCCTTGTCGAGCTTTGCGAGTTCGTCCGGGTCTTCCACGCACGGGTAGGCGAAATCGAGGGCGATCCGCTCGCGGATCCACTTTCCGGCGTCCTCATTGGTACCCAAGGTGAGGATGTTCAGCTTCGTCAGCAAATCGCCGTCGGACACGTCCTCCACAGCCAAAGCGCCGCCCGCGAGCGGTTTGGAAACGTCCACAGCCCGCAGCGCACCGCGGACGGTGTTGTCGTTGAGGTAACGCGTGACCGCAGCGAAATGCTCGCCCGGAACCAGCAGCGTCGTGGCCAGGTTGCGCAAGGCGCGTTCGGCCGCGGGCCGCCACTGTTCCTCCCCCTCCGCAAGGTCTATCAGCTCGCCTCCGAAGGGCATGCGGTCCTCGGGAACACCGGTGGCTGCGGCGATCGCGGCGCGATTTTCAATGCTCGACGGCGGCAGCAGCGACTTGCGCGTCTTCAGCGAGACGAGCTCCTGCTGGGCTGCCGCGAGTTCCCGCTTCTTGGTGGCGTGGCCGTCGAAGGCTTCGAACCGGAGTTCCCTCAGCGCTTCGGAATCGTCCTTGAGTTCGGCGGAGCGGCTCGCGGCCTGCTCGTGGGCCTGCTCCCAACCCTCAGCTGTCCACTCAAGGTTGAGTCCGGCGTCGGCCAATGCTTGGCGGGCAGCATCCTCGACCTGTTGGCGGAGCTTGAGGCCGACCCGGGCATTTTCGAGCGACTGCTCGATCGCCGAAATCGCGTTCCCACCCTGGTTGTTGTAATCCGATTCGAGCTGGCGAAGTTCCTTGGCGAGCGCGTCGCGGACGCCTCGCTCAGCGCTGAGCTCCTTGGCTTTCGCCTGGGCAAGGTCCTTGAAGCGGGCCAAGGTCTTGGCATGGACCGTGACCGAGAGCTGCTGCTTGTAGGCGTCGAACTCCTCGCCGCTGAGCTCCCGGAGCCGGTTGGCCTCCAGCAGCGACTGGGCATACTCCTTGTTCATCCCGGGCACGGGAGCGAGCTGATCGCGCTGCTGGCGGACGTCCTCCAGCCGCTGCCTGATGGACATGAGGTTGCTGAATTCCTCGACGACGTCGTCCGCAGCCGTCAACGTCGCGGGCGCGTCGAGCACCTGGTCCCGGAAGAACGTGTTGACGCTGCCGCCAAGCCCCTTACCGGCCTGGATCACACGCAACAGCGGAAGCGCCTGGTCCGAGTTGATGCCAAGAAGCCGGCGGAAACGCTCCGCAAAGGCCTTGTGGACATCGAAGATCTGGGCATCCGGGAAGATGGTCTCCAGCGCGCCCTTGGTGAAGCGCTTCTCCGCGATGCCCTCGATCGCTCCGAGATCCAGGGGCTTGTTGTCGATCACGTAGAACCGGCCGACGCTGGACTCCGTGCCGTTTTTAGGCAGGTCAAAGAGGGCCGAGATAGTGATCTTGGTGCCGGCGGCGTTGTCGAAGGTGAGCGCGACGGCGGACCAGGTGGCACCGGGGCGCTGGAAGGCACTCGCCGAGCCCTCGCCCACGGCCTTGTCGCCCACTTTTCCACGCATGTACGTGAAGGTGGTCCTCTTGTCCTCCACGGCCCCGCCGGCACGCTGCGCTGCAGCCTCATTGGAGCGCGGACGGGCATCGAAGACGCGGAGCATGGCATCGAACAACGTCGACTTGCCGACGCCCGAGTTGCCTGTGAGCAGCGTGCCGTTGCGGTCCACGTGCATCGTGTGGGCGCCATGGAACGTGCCCCAGTTGACCACCTGGACCAAGGCAAGGCGCATCTGGCCCGGGTTCGTGAGTTCGCCGATCGGAAGCATGGTTGCGATAGTCACTTGGCTGCCTCCTTGGTTTCGTCAGTTGTGGTCGCCTTCTTTGTGGTCGCGCCAGTCGTGGTCGCCTTTGCCTCCGCAACCGATGCCGCCCCCGCCCCTTCGCCGGCCGGCACTGCTGCAAGCAGCAGGCCGTCCGGCTCCGATAGGCCCGATGCCACTCCCTGGGCGGCACCGGTTGCTGCGGCGTTGTCAGGGTCACCATCGACGGCATCCACCTCGTCGCCGTCGGCCAGCTCGGGCGACTCGCCGTCGTCGTCCGCGTCCGGTAGTTCGATGAGGGGCTCCGTGCCGGATTCGTCGGCTGCTACTGCGATCAGTGCTTCGATTTGGGCTGGGATATCGCCGATGTTTTCGAAGGGGAGGGCTAGTGGGAGCGCCCGGGAGATCGCGAAGGTGTCTTCGATGCCGGTGGCCAAGAGCAGTTGGCGGGCCAGGAGCTTCGTGACCGTGCGGTTCACGACGTCGGTATCGCGGAGGGCGTCTTGTTGGCCGGATGGCTGGTAGTGCGCCACGAGTTCGGCGATTTCTTCGCGGGTGATCACAGGGTCTGTCTGGGCCGTGACATGGCGGTCGAGGAGGAGCCTCAGGCGCAGAAGCACGATGGTTTCCACCCGGCTCAACGCGCGCTGCTGGCGAAGGATGCTTGAGCGGGCGCTTCCTCCGATGGCTTCGGGATCGACGGGTCGGAGCACGGCGATCTTGCGCTCGTGGTCCAGCTGCAGGTTCAGGAAGAGCTCCGAAAGCCGGCTGCGGAGAATCACCTGGTTGTCCAGAAGGGTCGTCCAGAGCTTTTCGTCGCGGCCGCCGTCGACATACGGGCCCTTGAGTAGCCGCACGAGGGCCTGGCGGACCTTCATGGGCAGCACGCCGGTATCGCCCGGGAACAGCGCCGCGCCGTCGACGAACGTGTCGCGGGGCGTGACCCGGAACGGATCCGGGTGGACATGTCCATCCTCCGTGGCAGATCCCGCCGCAGATCCCGCCGTCGAGGAATGCGCATGTCCGTCTCGGGTACCCTCGGACTGGACATGCTGCGTTATGTCCACCCCTTGCTCCGAAGAGGGGGCATGCTCGGTGGGGTGGGCGTCAGTCATCGGAATCCTTAGTCAGCGTCACGAGCGGCAGGTACGCGGTGCGTGTGCTGCCATCGATTTGTTCGAAGTCGATGTTTTCCCAGGCGGCCCGGTCGAACGCCGCACCACCGTGCAGCGCTTCGGACAGGAGGGCCCGCACAGTGTTGATGTGCCGTTCTTCCTCCGGAAGGTTCGCCCAGGCCTCCGCCAGTGTGGAGGCGCCGGCCATCGCCGAGCGGACGACGTCTGGCCTTGCCTTCGCGGAGCGCAGCGAACGGACACGGTCCGAATCGCTGAAGGCGATGGGGTCGGCGAGCTTCGGCGGCGCCGCGAACTCATCCGGATCGAAGAGCTTGACCATGGCGAGCGATTCGAATCCGGCATTGAACAACACCGGGCCGCGGACAAGGCCGGGACGGTCGCGTTCGTAGGGCATGGAGCGGATAGCCTGTTCGGCTTCGCGCAGGACCTGCCGGAGCCGGACGGACTGGCGGATGTCGTCGCTCTGGATGTAGTTGTTCAGGCTTTCGGACAGCCGGCCGTAGATGCGCTGGATCTGGCTGTGCTGGGTACGCAGTTCCGCCACGAGGTTCTTGAGGGTTTCCCTGTCCTCATGGCTGAGGTCGTCCGCGAATTGGCGGCTCAACACGTCGCCGATCGCTGAGCGGAAACGCAATTGTTGCTGCGGGTCCTCAAGGAAGGCCGTGAAGGAGCGGAAGGTGCGGCCCTCGGGGCTCTGCCGCAAGCGTTTGTCCGCCTCCAGGACCTGCGCCATGGTGGCGCCCTTGCTGAGGGACTCCTCGATGATCTGGTTGCGGAGCTCGCCAACCAGCTCTTCGATGCGGTCTCGCATCTTCTTGTAGTCGGCAGGCAGGCTCGCCGCAAGGTCCAGGATGTTCCCGGCTGCTTCGACGGCTTCCTCATCGTCCAAGAGACCGTCGAAGTCGCCCGAGCTGATGTCCTCGATCAGCTGCCGGCGCTCCTGGATTTCCTCTTCAAGGGATTCCAAACGGGCGCTTTGATCAGGGTTCGTCTCATTGGCGAGCTTTTCGACGTCGCCCAGCAGCGTTCCGAGCCGGGAACCATTGAGGGTGGAGCGCTCGCTGGAGAGGCTGTCCAGGAACGCCAGGACGCGCGCGGCCGCCTCGGTGATTTCGTAGACGATCTGGCCGGACTGGCTGCGTCGGGTCAGGAACTGCTTGCGGGTCCATTCGTCGGCAAATGCCTTGCCGCTCGCCTGGCCGCCCAGCCCGGGATCCTGCCTGCGGAGCTGCTCAAGGAAAGCGTCGACGTCGGCATGGAACTCTTCGAGCGGAAGCTGCGGCCTTGTTCGGGTGAAGGAGGCCTGGAGCACCGCGATGACCCATGGCGCCGAGCGCGTGAGGGCCCACGCGGGGCCTTTGGTCAGGAGTTCGAGGTCCCTGAGCCGTGCACTGATGGCATCGGCTGAGGACATTGCTGAGCGGGACACTTACTCTCCTTCAGCTGCCGCGGAACCGTCTGGCAGCGGAAATCCCGAAAACTGCCCCGTACAAGGTTAACGCAGGGTGCGCCGCAACCCTTCCGTGATCTACCTGCCGGTAGGGTTTCGATCGCATATCAACGGCCCCGGCGCCGGTGTCGTTGCTGGCCGAATCGCCGAGGCCGCCCCTAGTGTCGACACCAACGACGCCGACACCGACGTCGGCTTTGGCAGCGTTGCGGAGGGGACCCAATGCAGTTCGACTTGACGACCTTAGACAGCAGCACCTATGTCTTCGCGGGGACACTGATCCTTGGCCTGGTTCTGGCAGCCTTCATCGCGGTAGCGGCGATGGCCGCCCTTGCGTTGCTCGGAGCCGGGAGCCTCGCCTGGTACACCGTGAAGAACGTGCTGGGCGGGCTGGTCCACGGCATCAATTTTGCGTGGGACCAACTGGTCCACCAGGCCGGAAAAGTGGAACTGCCGGTGGAATTCCCATCGCAAACCGCCCCTAGCACAGGTACCTACCCGCGGGTAGCATTGAGGGACAGCTGAAGGGTCCCCCACCCGAGGCGGATCCTGGGCTCGAACCGGCACAACCGGCAAGAGGAGTCCTCCCATGACGTCCGCCACTGATAACAAGAGCAGCGGCGTCACGGCCGCAGAAGCCCGCGCCGTCGCCGAGGCCGCCCGCGACACCGAATGGAACCGCCCGAGTTTCGCCAAGGGATTGTATTTGGGAGACTTCGATCTCGGGCTGATCCACCCCTGGCCCCAGGCAAGAGCCGAAGACGTCCAGCGCGGCGAAGAGTTCATGGCGAAGCTGGCGGAGTTCTGCGGCACCATGTCCGGCCGAACCATCGAACGCGATGCAAAGATCCCGGACGAATACCTCGCCGGCCTCACCGAACTAGGCGTTTTCGGCATGAAGATTCCGCGCGAGTACGGCGGTTTGGGCCTCTCGCTGGTCTATTACGGCAGGGCGCTGGCACTGCTGGGGTCAGTCCACCCGAGCCTCGGCGCGCTGCTGTCGGCCCACCAGTCCATCGGCGTCCCGGAACCGGTCAAAGTCTTCGGCACTCCGGAACAAAAGCAGGAGTACTTGCCGCGTTGCGCGGCCGGCGCCATCACCGCCTTCCTGCTGACAGAGCCCGACGTCGGCAGCGACCCCGCGCGGATGGGTTCCACCGCAGTGCCAAGCGACGACGGCGAGTCTTACCTTTTGGACGGCGTGAAACTTTGGACCACCAACGGCGTGATCGCCGAACTGGTAGTGGTCATGGCGGTGGTGCCTGCGCGCACCAACCCGGATGGAACGGTAGAAAAGGGCGGAATCACGGCGTTCGTCGTGGAAATGGACTCTCCCGGCATCACGGTGGAGAACCGCAACGCCTTCATGGGTCTGCGCGGCATCGAGAACGGCGTGACCCGGTTCCACCAAGTCCGCGTACCGGCCGCCAACCGGCTGGGCCGCGAAGGCCAGGGACTCAAGATCGCGCTCACCACGCTCAACACCGGCCGGCTCTCGATACCCGGGCTGTGCGTGGCGGCGGGCAAGTGGTCGTTGAAGATCGCCCGCGAATGGTCCAATGCCCGCACCCAATGGGGCCGGCCGGTTGGAAAACACGAGGCCGTCGGCAAGAAGATCGCGTTCATCGCCGCCACCACTTTTGCCCTTGAAGCCGTTTTCGAACTGTCTGCCGAGTTGGCCGATGCCGGCCAGAAAGATGTGCGGATCGAGGCCGCGCTAGCCAAGCTTTGGTCCACTGAACTCAGCTACACGGTGGCTGATGAGCTGGTGCAGATCCGCGGTGGCCGTGGATTTGAGACGGCGGACTCCCTGGAGGCCCGCGGGGAACGCGCGGTGGCCGCCGAGCAGTTGCTGAGGGACATGCGCATCAACCGGATCTTCGAGGGCTCGTCCGAGATCATGCGCCTGCTCATCGCCCGTGAAGCCGTCGATGCCCACCTTTCGGCCGCGGGCGAGCTCGCCTCCGCGGACGCAACCCTGCAGGAGAAGGCGCGTGCCGCCGTCGGCGCCTCAGGTTTCTACGCCAAATGGCTCCCTAAGTTGGTGGCCGGAGCCGGCATGGACCCGCGGTCCTACAGTGAGTTTGGGCGTTTGGCCAAGCAATTGCGGTATGTGGAGCGGGCTTCGCGCCGGCTCGCCCGGCAGACGTTCTACGGGATGGGCCGCTGGCAGGCGAGGCTTGAGCACAAACAAGCGTTCCTCGGCAGGATCGTCGATATCGGGGCCGAGCTGTTTGCCATGGCTGCGTGTTGCTCACGGGCCGAAATGCTGCTGCAGACCGCACCGGAGCAAGGCGCTGCCGCGTACGAACTTGCCGAAGCCTATTGCGAGCAGGCCCGGATTCGCGTGGACGGATACTTCGACCAGTTGTGGCGGAACACCGACGACGTCGATCACGAGTTGTCCTCGAACGTCCTCGCGGGCGACTACGCCTGGCTTGAGGCCGGAATCCTTGACCAATCCGAAGGAACGGGGCCGTGGATCGCCGATGCCACCCCGCGTGCTTCGTCGAAGGATAGCCTGCACCGGAAGTACCGCTGAGGCCCACTGCCGGTCGAAGCAGCGGGGACAGGGCTAGCCGGCGTCGCCGTCGAGGTAGTACCAGCGCCGGTCGATCCGCAGGAAGCGGCTGTTTTCGCGCTGGACTCCACGTTCGCCGTCGGAACGGTAGTGCGCCGCGAACTCGACCGTCCCTTCGGTGTCCAAGGGACCGCCCCCATGCGTCGCGAGGATGTCCAGCCGGCGCCATTCAATGTCCGGGTCCAGGTCCAGCGCGGCAGGCCTGGTGTCCGGGTGCCAAGTGCGCAGAAGATAATGGCTGTCAAGGACCACGAACGCCGAGTAGCGCGAACGCATGAGCTGTTCTGCCGTGGGCGCATAGGCGTCTCCACGGTGGAAGCGGCCACAGCACTCGGCGTACGGCTCTCCGGACAAGCACGGGCAGGCGCCTAGGCGGAGGCGGGCCGGATCGAGTGACATTGGTGCCCAATCTGGAAGCGAAGGTGAGAGCTAGGCAACAAATTTTGTCACAGCAGATAACAGCTTCGAAACAACCTCGGCAAGCCGCAGTTTGGCGGATGATTCATTCAGATTTCGACCGTAGTCTAGAAGACATGCCCGCAGACCTTCGGTTGCGGCGCCCACCTCACAACTCTGGCTCGGGGAGGCTACGTGGAGGATCCAACAACACTTGGCCTCAATCTGACCTTTTTTGGAACGCTCGGGCTGGCCTTGTTGATGTTCCTTGGTTTGGGCTTCCTGATGGTTGTCACCTTGGTGCTGGCCGGCGTCGGGAAGCTGCTTTGGATCATCCTGCTCGCGATGGTGGGGATCTTCCCGAAACACGATGCCGTACCGGTTGTGCACTTGCCCCCGCGGCCTCGACGCGCCCCCGCCCCGCCGTCGTATTCCGAGGAATCGACGACGGCGGAAGACGGCTTGCCGGGCACCGGGCCATTCGTCCCGGGGAGACCGCGTCCTGGAATCGTTGTGACCACAAGGTTGCTGTGGTCGGCGTCGTGGGCTGCTGTCCGGAACTTCCCGTGGAAGTCGCTCGTGAACCCACGGGCCTGGCCTAAGCCCGCCCAGATCAAGGCCGGAATCGCAGCCACGGCCACCGCCGTCGCCACAACCCAGGCCAAGGAACATCCCTTCGTGGTTGCGGTGAAGCAGGATCCTCCGGTCCTGAACAGCCAGTGGGCCGCTGCCGTCGCCGAGGCTGACGCCCGGGCCGCAGCGCGGGAGGCTGAACGGGCACGGGAACCTGAACGGGCGCAGGAGCTGTCAGCCGATGAGGAAGCGCCTGCTTCTGACAAGGAACCCGACGAAGGGAACGCCGCGGAGTCGCCCGAGCCTCCCGCGCCGGTCCGCGAACACCGGGGAGACCCCCATGGCGGCAAGGCTGTCTCATCCGGCCGCGTGACCGCCACTGCCGGGGCGCGTCCCCGGGCGTAGCGTCCGCAGTTCCCGGCTGACCCAGGCTCAGGCGGCCAGTTGCCTGAACCCGGCCCCGTGGTAGATGAGGGGCTCGGCGTTGTGGTTGATCTCCACGGACTTCACTTCGAGGACGACGATCGCGTGGTCGCCCGCGGGCGTTTCGGAGACCACTTCGCACTCGAGCACGAGCGCCGCGCCGTCGATCAGCACCGCCCCGGCGTCGCTCGTTGAGGTCGCAAGGCCGGCGAATCGGTCCTGCGTCCGCGAGGAGAGCTGCAGGCACACGGCCTCCTGGCCCTGGGCCAGGATGGAAACACCCAGACGAGGGGCGCGCCGGAGCTTGGGCCATGTGGTGGAGGAGTTCTGCACCGCAAACATGACGAGCGGCGGTTCGAGCGAGACTCCCACTGTGAAGCTCGATGCCACTAGCGCCTCCGGTACGAAGCCGACCATGGCACTGAAAGCCGCCACGCCTGAGGGAAATTGCGCGAACGCCTGCTTGATCGAAGCGGCTCCATCCACCGTTACCTGGGTCATGGCGGGTTCCTTTCTCTGTAGTTTCGTGCCTGCCTTTCTACTAATTCACTGGACGCCGATAACGGCAATATTTGTGTATTCGCGTGTCGATTCAAGTCAATTCTTAATTCGTCACGCGTTGTTTTCATTACCCCGCAATACGAAAAGCGAAGAATTCGTACGTTTTTCGAGTGCAGCGGCCACGACATGTGTAGCGTCGTGTCAATCCATTGCACAGCCTTGATTCTTCACGGAGGAAGCCGGAGATGAGCCTCAGCGAGCTTCGAACCCTGGGACGCACGGGCGCCCTGATCAGCCCCCTTACCCTGGGAACCCTTAATCTTGGGACTGGCTCGGCGCCCACGGGTGCCGAAGAAAGCATCCGCATTGTCCATGCGGCCCTCGACGCCGGCATCACGAGCGTCGATACCGCAGACATCTATTCGCAGGGCGAGGCAGAGGCTATTGTGGGCCGGGCCCTCCATGGCAGGCGGGATGACGTTTTCCTTTCCACCAAGTTCCATGGACAAATGGGCCCGAATCCCGCCCACGCGGGGAATTCCCGGCGCTGGATCATGAAGGCCGTGGAAGGGAGCCTGCACCGCTTGCAGACGGACAGGATCGACCTTTACCAGGCACACCGTCCCGACTACAACACGGACGTCCTGGAAACCATCACGGCCCTCAACGACCTCATCCGGCAGGGCAAGATCCTCTATTACGGAACGTCGGTGTTCACGCCGTCGCAGCTTGTGGAGGCACAGTGGATCGCCACTACGAACCACCTCATTCCGCCAGTGGTGGATCAGGTGCCCTACTCCTTGCTGGTCCGGGCGAATGAGCGCGACGTCTTCGCGATCACGCAGCAGTACAACCTTGGCGTGCTCAGCTATGGACCGCTCGACGGCGGCTGGCTCTCCGGGAACTACCGCGTGGGAGTCCCCCAGCCCGCAAGCTCCCGCGCGTCGGCCGTTCCCGGGCGCTTCGACGTCTCGGCACCTTTCAATAGGAACAAGCTCCTGGCCGCCGATGCCTTGGGCCGCGTCGCCGAGCGGCACGGACTCACCCTCATTCAGCTTGCTGTCGGCTTCGCCCTGAATCATCCGGCCGTCAGCAGCGTGGTTATCGGTCCGCGCACGGAGGACCATCTGGTCGACTACCTCAAGGCCGCGGATGTTGTCCTCAATGAAGCCGTCCTGGATGCCATTGACGACATCGTGTCGCCCGGCACCAACTTCCTGGAGCGGGACGCAGGTACGGTTGTCCCGCACCTTGAATACGCGGAACTTCGACGCCGGTAACCGGCTTTGCGGACAACAGCCCAGGCCGCGCGCCGACTATACTCGTTCGCAATCATGACTAGCCTTCCGACTTCCGCCCAACCATCAAAAAGCGGCAATGTGCGCATTGACGCCTGGCTCTGGGCCATCCGTGCTTACAAAACCCGTTCCGCGGCCACAACCGCTTGCAGGGCCGGACATGTGCGAATCAACGGGAACCCGGTCAAGGCCTCCCAGTCCGTGATTATCGGCGACACCATCCGTGTACGGCAGCCTGGCTTCGAGCGCATCCTTGAAGTGCGGAGGCTCATTGCAAAAAGGGTCGGGGCCGAAGCAGCATCACACTGCTTTACCGATCACACTCCGGAGCGCCCTGCCGCGCCCGCCCTCGGGCTGCCGCAGCGCGACCGCGGCGCAGGACGGCCCACCAAGAAGGACCGGCGCGATATGCAGAAGCTCAGGGGACAGTAGCCCGGCCGACAGGAGGACGGGAAGCCCGCCGCGCGGCCCGGCGTCGGGCAGTTTTGTTCCTCGGCTCTGCAGGAGCGTGAGCGACGCGCAAAGTGACGGCGTAAAGTGGCAAGGGACGCCGATTCTGGACGCCGCGCTGCCGAAGGAGAGAACGTGACCATTGACTGGGACGAAAAAAGGGCCTTGCTACAGGAGCCCAACATTGCTGCCGTGACGCAGCTGTGCGACGAACTGATGGCCAAAAGGCCCGGTTCCACCGTGCCTTACATCGATCCGGTGCATGACGAAGATGAGTGCCGGATCGTCACCCTCCAGACCAGCCCCGGGCGGGCTCCCGCCTCGGGTTTCGTATCGCACCTCAACGACGACGACGCCGCCCGGCGTGCGCAGCTGATCTATGACTCAGCCGATTTGGACGTCCGCTATGTCATGCCGTGGAACTGCTACCCCTGGGTCCGCGACCCGGAACTGCCGCCGGCACTGAGCGCACAGGAGAAGACCGACGGGCTCCGCCCGTTCCGCCAGTTCCTCAAGATCAACAAGCGGGTTTCCGCCGTCGTCGCCCACGGTGCGGAGGCCGCCGCCTTCCTTGCACTCTTTGAGAAGACCTACCACTCGCCGCTCCGGCAGCACGGGATCAAGGTCTACAAAGCCAGCGCGCTCGGTGGGCGGGCGTTTGCCCTGTCCGAGGCGAAGCAGCAGGAACTCCTGGCGAAGAACATCGAAACCTACCGGGACGCGATGCAGCGGGCAGGCATCCAGCACCTTTAGGGCCCCTTACGCCGCAGTGACGGCGCGAAGGACTTCCCGTGCGGTGTCTTCCCATCGCGGCAACACCCTGCTTGCCGCCTCGGCTGCTGCCCGCCATCCCTCCCGCAGGGCAGGGTCGCCAAGCCATCTGCGCAGCAGCTTCTCCAACGATCCGATTCCTGCGGTGAGATCGATCGCTTCACCGGCCCCGTGGGCGCCGAGCGCTTCGACGGCGCCGGTTCCCTTGCGGACGACTACCGGTATGCCGTGAGCCAGGGACTCCTGGACCACCATTCCGAAGGACTCCGAGTGTGAGATCAACAGACTGAGATCAGCGCGGAGCCACTGCTCCTCCAAGGCCTTGCCGGAAAGCTCAGCTGTTGTTTCCACCCGCTTTTGAAGTCCATTCCGGATGATGCGCTCCCGCACGGCGGCGGCGTAGGACGGGTCTGCTTCTGTGGAGCCCACAAGGGCCGCGGTCCACTCCAGGTCCTTGATCCGGGCGAGCGCGTCGACAAAGAAGATCTGGTCCTTATTGGGAAGCAGGGCGCCCACCATAATGAAATGCGGTACCGCAGCCCCTCGTGGACTCGGGCGCGCCTTCGATGGGAGATCCACACCGGGGATCGCCAAGTGCACGTTGCGCAGGCCCAGGCTTCTGGCCGCTTCGGCAGTACGGGGACCGGTGCAGAGAAGACCCGTCGCTGCGCGGAGCGCGCTCATTTCCACTGGATCCTCCCCGGAAGGGGGCATGTGGAGCAGTACCCAGACGCGGCGCCCTGCACTAGTTGCTGTCTCAATCTCCGTGCGCGCGCCCGAGCCAATTAGGCCGTCGACAATGTAGATGGGCGGGGTGCCTCCGGCAAACGCATCGGGAAAGGGACTCCGGTCTTCCCCATTTCCCGAAGGCCGGCCGCCGTCGAACTTGCGCACGGAGACCTCTGCACCCTCCGCGCGGAGTGCCTCAGCCAGCCTCGCGTTATAGACATTTCCCCCGGAACGATGGCGCACATTCGCGGGCAAAACCATACGGATCTCGACCAAGGGTAGTCCTCCATCAGGCCGGTCGTTTTGTCCCTCACGGTCCTCAGACCATGGTGTTGACCATATAGCCCGGGCGGCTCACGCGGAAGGCGGAACACGCGCCCGGCGCTGCGCATCGGCGGTAGATTGTGGGCATGGGACAGACTTCTTCAGACGGTCGGGATATGCTTGCTGGTCGGCTCTTGGGGCTCGCGGAGTTCACCCACGCACACTGGTTTTTCGGCAACCTCTACGAGGCCATCGTCAAAATCCCGGACCGGGTCGCGGCCTCGGAAGCGAGCCGTGAACTCCCTCGAACCCCCTTCGGAGCGGGAAGTCCCGGGCGCTACTACGCACCGATCGCGCCGCTCAGTGCCCCTGCCGCCGTCGCTGCCCTCATCAGCGGATGGAGGCATTCCGAAAGCCGGACTTGGCTGATAGTGGCCGCCGCAAGCTCCGCCACGGGTGCGGCCGCTACGGCGTACCTGCTGCGATCCATCAACCCCAAGCTGTTCTTCAGCCCGCAGCCCCTCGACGAGGCGCGCCGCAAGCCGCTGTTGAAGCGGTGGTACAGGGTCCACGCCCTCAGGCTCACAGCCAGCGCGGTTGCCCTGGCCGCCATCCACCAGGCCCGGACGATCCGGCTGAAAAGCCGTGGATAGGCCTCAGCCGGGACCGCTATCCCGGAGGGTTTGGCGGTTCCTGATCCGCGATTCGCCGAAATCAACTCCCACCCGGCCAATCTCCCAAGCCCCGCGGCCCCTGTACATTGGCCTGCCCACAGCCACATGGGGTACCCAGCGAGGCGAGCGGAATCCAAGGGCAGGGGAGCTGAGGATGAAGTCGTCGATGTTGTCGACAAGCAGTTCATCCAGGAGTTCGTGAAGGGCGTGCACGAGGGAGACCTGATAGTCGCGCACCGACGCGGGGATATCCACTTCCAGTCCGCACACTCCGCCCCCGCCCAGGACGATCAGCCTTTCGGAACTGCCGGAAAAGGCCTCCAGCACAGGCAGCGCCTCAAGCCACGCAACAGTCCTGAGCTGGGCGGACTCGACACCAGTGTTGCCTTTGGTCCAAGCGGCCACATCCCGGCAAAAGTCCTCGAAGACACCCAGGTGCAACAGTGTCATGTGCAATCCCCGCGGCCTGCGCAAGGCAAACACGTAGCGCGCCAACTCCTCATAGTCCGAGGGGCCCGCCCCGATACCGAGGACCGGCACCTCTACCGTGATGGGCGGTGCTGTCTGTCTCGTTGAATCCGATCCCCCGCGCGGACGGTTGGCCATGGGAGCAATTATGCTCCCGCAGCAGTTCTTTCGCCTCACGAATGCCGGTTCGATCGACTGGCCGCCTATTGAGTGTCTCTCAGTATCTGAGGGAGGAATCCCATCTGGTCGAGGCGCCACGTCAGCAACGGGGTCAACTCACTCGGCACCAGGCGGAGGCGGTATGTCCTCCTGCCGTCGCCAATAGGCTCGATAACGCCTCGATCGAGGAGCTTCCGGATGTTCTGGCTACGGGTTGCAGCCGAGCCCGGGAAAGCCGATTCAAGGTCCGCGGCTTTCGCCTCCCCCTTCTTCGCGACGATGAACAGTGCACTTGCTTCATTCACCGTAAACCTCGCTGTCTGCAGTCCTCTTCGCAAAGCGGGCAGTAGAAGTTCTTCCGTTACGAAACCCTGGGTCCCCAACATCGAAAGTTTCCTCATGTCAGCCAAGAGTCCCTCCAGAACATAGGTAGACCACCGGACGAGCGCCGCAGGCTCTAGCGAATCCGCGTCCTCGAGACGTTCGTAGTAGAGACTTCTGTTCTGGCCAAACACTGCAGTAGGGTTCAGCCCGCGGTAGCCGGCGGCGTCAGAGAACCCGTGTCGCCTCATCGCCGCATACGTGAGGAGTCTTCCAACGCGCCCATTTCCGTTCCCAAATGGATGAATCCATACGAAGCGGTGGTGGGCTAAAGCGATCTTCAGCAGTTGAAAGTTCTGCTCGACATCTGCATTGATGAAATCCAGAAGTGAAGTCATGTCACTGTGGACATCACCCGGAGCGGGCGGGCGGTGGGCGGATCCGCTGATGGTGACATCACTCAGCCGGTATGCGCCAGGCGTACGATCGCCCTCACGCTCCAGCCCTTCAACCGATATTCGATGGATTTCCCGAACAAGTCCGTGTGTCAGCGTGGTTCCCGGGCTCACCGTTGCATCGACGAAGGCCGTTGCTTGTTGCAGCTGGACGATCTCTTTAACGCCATCATTTTGCTGCACGTCGCCATAGCGATCGGCCCGTTCCACGCCCGCCACGGCGTCGACAATCGATGTGCGGTTTCCCTCGATACGCGCGCTCATGATGTTCGAAATCAGCTGGAAGAGGTCCTTCAACTGCGAAAAGATCGCAGGATGAGTCGTTCCGTCACCCATGTCACTACGTATCCGTTCTAGCTCAATGATGGCCTTGGCCAGCGGAGAACTGAACAGGAAGTCGGGAAATTCGATGGGCTTCATCGCATCAGGATTTTCGCCAGGGTATTCATAACAATTAAGACTATGCTCCGCTGCGCCCCTAGAAATCAACCAACCCGCCGCCATGAGGGCATCAGATAATTAAATCTGGGACATCCAGCATTTAAGTCGAAGCTCACCCAGCAAGCCACTGAATCTTGACACTGCCCTGTGACCCGTGCCATATTCGTAGTGTGAACCTGTCAGACAGCCGGACAGCCGGACAGGCCGCCACTGGACAGCCAGCCGTCAGCCAGAAAGCTGCGGCTGGCCAGCGCACCGCCACAAGCGGCGCCGTCCCCCGGCCGGCCCAAGCACCCAGGGCATCAAGCCCCCGGCCCCTCGCCCGCTTCAGTGCCGCGGAAGCCGTGTTCAGCGCCATCCGCCAGGACATTGAAGACGGAACCGTGGAAGTGGGGACCAAACTCAGCTCCGAAGCCACCTTGGCCGCGCAGTACGGGGTGAGCCGTTCGGTCATCCGTGAAGCGCTCCGCTCGTGCACTGCGCTTGGGCTGACGGTCACCAAGACCGGCAAAGGCACGTTCGTCGTCGCGGACCGGGTGGCCAATGACCTCGCTCTCGGCCAGTACTCGGCACGGGACCTCAACGAGGCACGCCCGCATATCGAGGTCCCGGCAGCCGGCCTCGCGGCGAAGCGCCGCAGTCCGGAAGACCTCGAACACCTCAAGGAAATTTTCACTTCAATGGCAGCCGAGACCGACCCTGAGACCTGGGTCAGCCTCGACGCCAGTTTCCATTCTGCCATTGCCCGCGCAAGCGGCAACAAAGTCTTCGAAAGCGTTGTGGCAGACATCCGCGAAGCCCTGGCCCATCAATCCGAAACCTTGAACATGGTGGCCGACCGCCAGCATGTCTCAGACGATGAACACCTCCGCATCGTCGAAGCCATCGAAGCCGGCGACGCCTCCGCCGCCGAAGCCGCCATGGCCGACCATCTCAGCGCCGTCAGCGTTGCGTTGGACTCCATCCTCAGCAAATGATCCAGCAACTGAAGGAAGTCATGCCCACCCCGCATGCAACGCACAGTGCTCTGCACGAAAGCGCCGCCACCACCCCGGCAGCAACCAATCCGCCAACCCCGCGCCATGTCCCCCTCGCGGAACAGACCCGCGACGGCCTGGTCGAGAGCATCCACTACGGTTCCCTTATCGCCCTCGGGCCTGACGGCGAAACGCTCCTCCAAGCGGGCGAGCCCGATGCCGCGTTCTACCCGCGGTCCTCGCTCAAACCGCTGCAGGCGGTCGCCATGATCCGCGCGGGGCTCGAGCTTCCGGAGAACCTCCTCGCCCTCACCGCAGCCAGCCACTCCGGCGCCGCAATGCACCTCGACGGCGCCGCACGCATCCTCGAAATGCATGGCCTGGACGAAAACGCGTTGGAAAACAGCACCGACCTCCCCTACGGCACCGCCGAGCGCGAAGCATGGCTCCGCGCCGGCGGCAAGCCCACCCAGCTCGCGCAGAACTGCTCCGGCAAGCACGCGTCCATGGCCGCCACGTGCGTTATCAACGGCTGGCCTGTCCAGGGCTACCTGCACCCCGAGCATCCCCTCCAGTTGCTCGTGAGGGACACCATCACCGAACTCACCGGCGAAGACGCAGCCGCCGTCAGCACGGACGGTTGCGGCACTCCGCTCTTTGCCCACAGCCTGCACGGAATGGCCCGGGCGTATGGCCGCCTGGCGGCAGCGGACAACAAAACAGCAGAAGGCCAAGTAGCCCACGCCATGCGCACCTTCCCCGAGATGGTCGCAGGCGAGGGTCGCGACGTCACGGCCATCATGCGTGCGGTTCCCGGGTTGCTCGCCAAGGACGGCTTCGAAGGCCTCCAGCTCATCGGCCTGCGCAACGGCACCGGCGTCGCCATCAAGATCTCCGACGGCGGCGACCGCGCACGCATGCCCGTCACCGTGCGGGTCCTTGAGGAACTAGGGCTCGACGGCGGCCAGCTCGCCACTCTGGCCAGCGCGCCTGTGTTGGGCGGCGGCCACCCTGTTGGCCTACTCCGTGCTGCGAACTTCCTCGCATCCAACTGACTCCAACTGACGCAGTCAAAGAAGCACAAAAGACCAAAGGACAGCAATGACATCTGCCGTGCACTCCACGACAATTCCAGGGTTCCGCTCGGAACACGATCTCCTCGGCGACCGGGACGTCCCTGCTGATGCCTACTGGGGCGTGCACACGCTGCGTGCCATCGAGAACTTCCCCATCACCGGTCACCCGTTGGCCAGCAACGCCAACCTCGTCAAGGGCCTGGCGGCAGTCAAGCTCGCTGCCGCCCGCGCCAACCGCGAGCTCGGCCTCCTGGACGACGAACGGGCGGACGCCATCGAGCAGGCCTGCCAGGACATTCTGGACGGCAAGCTCCACGAGCAATTCATGGTGGACGTCATCCAGGGCGGTGCCGGCACCAGCTCCAACATGAACGCCAACGAGGTCATCGCCAACCGGGCCCTTGAAATCCTTGGCCACCCCAAGGGCGACTACGCCAGGCTGCACCCGAACGACCACGTCAACTTGAGCCAGTCCACCAACGACGTCTACCCCACCGCCGTCAACCTGGCCACCATTTTCTCAGTCCAAGGCCTCCTTTCGGCCCTCCAGGAACTCCAGGTCGCGTTCGCGGAAAAAGGCCAGGAGTTTCGTACGGTGGTCAAGATGGGCCGCACGCAGTTGCAGGACGCCGTCCCCATGACCCTCGGCCAGGAATTCGGCGGTTACGCAGTGACCGTGGGCGAGGACCGGGCCCGGCTGGCCGAGTCCCAGCTGCTCATCCACGAGATCAACCTCGGTGCCACTGCCATCGGAACCGGCCTGAACGCCCCCGTTGGATACGCCGCAGCAGCCTGCAGGCACCTGGCCGAGATCACGGGCTTGCCGCTGGTCACGTCTGTCGACCTCATCGAGGCCACCCAGGATGTGGGCGCGTTCGTCCACCTCTCGGGCGTTCTCAAGCGCGTCGCCGTCAAGCTTTCCAAGATTTGCAACGACCTCCGCTTGCTGTCCTCCGGACCGCGTGCGGGACTGGGCGAGATCAACCTCCCGGCTGTGCAGTCGGGATCGTCCATCATGCCAGGCAAGATCAATCCGGTGATCCCGGAAGTGGTCAGCCAAGTGGCGTATGAAGTCATCGGCAACGATGTCACAGTCACCATGGCAGCCGAAGCGGGACAGCTCCAGCTGAACGCCTTCGAGCCGATTATCGTACACAGCCTCCACAAGAGCATCTCCCACCTGGAAGCCGCGTGCCGCACACTCACGTCACGTTGCATCCGGGGCATCACCGCGAACACCGAACGCCTGCGCCTCACGGTAGAGCAGTCGATCGGACTCGTCACGGCACTCAATCCGCACATCGGCTACGCCTCCGCAACCGCCATCGCCCAAGAAGCGCTGGCGAGCGGCAAGGGCGTCGCCGAGCTCGTTCTCGAACACGGCTTGCTGACCTCGGAGCAGCTCGATGAGCTCCTCCGTCCAGAACGCCTGGCCAACCTCAGCAACTAGGCTGAGCCGCGCAAAACGTCCGACGACGGCGGCGCTCACCCGCCGCCGTCGGGCCTGAACGCGCGAAAAGACCGGCCGGACGACGAGATCCGGACCCCCAACAGGACACCCCCAAAGGATTCCCATGACCAATGCACCCATCACGGACCACACGGTCCCGCCACAGGCGCACGCCACCGAAAAGCTCCTCCACGCCGAGGACAAGGGCTATCACAAAAGCCTGAAGCCACGCCAGATCCAGATGATCGCGATCGGCGGTGCCATCGGCACCGGCCTGTTCCTGGGTGCCGGCGGCCGCCTCAACGCTGCGGGCCCCTCGCTCGTCATCGCGTACGCGGTCTGCGGCTTCTTTGCCTTCCTGATCCTGCGCGCCCTCGGCGAACTCGTGCTCCACCGCCCGTCGTCCGGCTCCTTCGTCTCTTACGCCCGCGAGTTCTTCGGCGAGAAGGCTGCGTTCGTCTCCGGCTGGTTCTACTGGATCAACTGGGCCACCACCACCATCGTGGACATCACCGCCGCAGCCCTCTACATGAACTTCTTCGGCAAATACGTCCCGTGGATGGGCGTTGTTCCGCAGTGGGCATGGGCCCTGATCGCCTTGGTCGTTGTCCTGGGCTTGAACCTGGTTTCGGTCAAGGTGTTCGGCGAAATGGAGTTCTACTTCGCGCTCATCAAGGTGGCCGCGTTGGCGGCCTTCCTCGTGGTCGGGACCTTCTTCGTTATCTTCGGCACGCCCGTACCGGGCCAGGAGGTCGGCTTCAGCCTCCTCACGGACCACGGCGGCATCTTCCCCAACGGCCTGCTGCCGATGATCATCCTCATGCAGGGTGTGCTGTTCGCCTACGCCTCGATCGAACTCGTGGGCACGGCTGCAGGTGAGACCGAGAACCCCGAGAAGATCATGCCCAAGGCGATCAACTCCGTAGTGTTCCGCATCGCGGTGTTCTATGTCGGCTCCGTCATCTTGCTGGCTCTGCTGCTGCCGTACACCTCGTACGAGAAGGGCGTCAGCCCGTTCGTGACGTTCTTCGGCCACATCGGAATCCAGGGCGTCGACGTGATCATGAATCTCGTGGTCCTCACGGCGGCGTTGTCCTCGCTGAACGCCGGGCTGTACTCCACCGGCCGCATCCTGCGCTCCATGTCGGTGGCTGGTTCGGCTCCGAAGTTCGCCCAGCGGATGAACAAGGCTGGTGTCCCCTACGGCGGCATCGCCATCACCGCCGGCGTCTCCTTGCTCGGTGTTCCGCTGAACTACCTCGTCCCGGCGCAGGCGTTCGAAATCGTGCTCAACATCGCCTCGGTGGGCATCATCGTCACATGGGCCACGATTGTCCTGTGCCAAATGCAGCTCAAGCGCTGGGCCGACAAGGGTTGGCTGAAGCGTCCGTCCTTCCGGATGTTCGGCGCCCCCTACACCGGTTACCTTTCGTTGCTGTTCCTGGTGGGTGTGCTGGTGATGGTGTTCATCGACTCCCCGCTCACCATGCTGGTCACGGCAATTGCCTGCGCCCTCATGGTGGTCGGCTGGTACCTGTGCCGCAAGCAGATCCACGAACTCGCCGCTGCCCGCGACGGCTTCACCGGCAGCTCCCCCGTGATCGCCAACCTGCCGGTTGCCGGTGCAGAGGACAGGATCTAGCACTTTCAGCGCTCGCCCAAAAACTAAGTGCCCGACGGCGGCACCTGCGGTTTCGTTCGCGCGGAACCGCAGGTGCCGCCGTCGTGCGTTGGTCCCCCCAACTGACTCGCATTTGTTGTCGTTTTGGGGCCTCAAAACGACAACAAATGCGAGTCAGTTGGGTGCCCAGACATCGGATCATTCGCCGTTAGGATGTAGCCATGGCTGTCACAGATGAAGCGATCGGCAAGATCAAGGACATGCTGATCCGCGGCGAACTCAAGGCCGGGGACCGCCTTCCTCCGGAAAAGGAGCTAAGCGAGCGGCTCGGCCTCTCGCGAAGCTCCCTGCGCGAAGCCGTCAAAGCCCTCGAACTCATCCGGGTCCTGGACGTGCGGCGTGGGGACGGCACTTATGTCACCAGCCTTGACGCCAAGTTGCTTAACGAGGCCGTGGCGTTCGTCGTTGATCTTCATCAGGACCGTTCCATCCTGGAACTCTTTGAGGTCCGACGAATCCTGGAGCCCGCCACCGCGTTCATCGCGACAGGCAAGATCACTCCAACTGCACTGACGGCCCTGCGCGCCACGATGGACGGGATCGACGAGAACACCGACGTCGAAGAACTCGTGGCCCACGACCTCGAATTCCACGGCATCATCACCCAGGCCGCCGGAAACGACTACCTTGCCGGCCTTCTCGAGGCGCTCTCCGGCAACACCGTCCGGGCCCGCATTTGGCGGGGGCTGACCCAGGAAAAAGCCGTGGCGCACACCCTGGCCGAGCACAAGGCCATCGCGGACGCCTTGGAACGCGGCGACGCCGAGCTGGTCCGGGCGCTCGTGACGGTCCACATCAGCGGCGTCGAGAGCTGGTTACGCCAGGCCCTCTAGCTCGCGCCGATGCTTGGCACGGTACAGGTTGCCGATGCCGGCGGCACCGCAGGGCAACGGTTTCCGGCACCCTACACCCCGGTCTTCAGGAAGAGTTCGACGACGGGCACCGCCACGTCCGGTCGCTGGACGGGCAGCTTCAATGTCAGGGTACCTGCTGGCTGTCCTCCAGGGGTCGTGTTGATTGCTTCCCGGTCCGGTGCGATCTCGAGCATCGCGACTTCGGACGCGTCGTTGAGCAGCTGGGCGTATTCGACCTTGCCGGCGAGATCCGGGAGGTGGACGTATTCGAAGGGCCACGCAAACAGGTGCACATAAAGGCGCTCGCCGCGGCGCGTGTACCGGGCATCGGCGGGCGGGGTCCACGCCGCGGGGCCTGCACCGTAGATGGCCCGGGAATGCAGCTTCATCCAGTTGCCGATGCCGCGGAGGGACTCCACGGCCCTCGGATCGAAATTCCCGCGGGCAGTGGGACCGACGTTGAGGAGCAGGTTTCCGTCCTTGGACACTCCGTCGACCAGCATCCGGATGAGCATGTCCACGGACTTGTAGTCCAGGTTGTCCCGGTCATAGCCCCAGCTGCCGTTCAGCGTCTGGCACGCTTCCCAAGGCACCTCGACGCCGTCCACCACCATGGGACCGGACGGCTGGTACTGCTCGGGCGTGGAGAAGTCGCCGGGAATGTCCAGGCGGTCGTTGACGATGATGCCGGGCTGAAGTTCCCGGACCATATTCAAGAGTTCCACGGAACCCCACGCCTCGCGCCCTTTGCCGCCCCAGATGTTCTTGTGGGCCTCGCTGGAATAGGAGAAGTCGAAGAAGAGGTAGTCGATTTGGCCATAGTTGCTGAGCAGCTCGCGCACCTGGCCATGGAGGTATTCGCGGTAGCGGGCCATGTCGCGGCCCTCGTTGAGCTTCTCGGCGTCGGGGTTGTCCCGTTCGGGGTGGAACCCGTCGATGGTGAAATCCGGGTGGTGCCAGTCAATGAGTGAATGGTAGAAACCTACCTTCAGGCCGAATTCCCGCAGTGCCTCGACGTATTGGGCCACCAAGTCCTGGCCGGACGGAGTCTTGGTGGATTTGTAGTCGGTGAGGGCGGAATCCCAGAGGCAGAAGCCCTCGTGGTGCTTGGTGGTCAGCACCACGTACTTCATGCCTGCGTCCTTCGCGGCACGGGCCCATTCCCGCGGATCGTAGAGATCCGGGTTGAAGCGCTGGAAATACTTCTCATATTCCTCGGAAGGAATGCGTTCGCGGTTCATGACCCACTCGTGCCGGGCCGGCAGGGCATACAGGCCCCAGTGGACAAACATGCCGAACCGGGACTCCGTGAACCAAGGTGCTTGGGCGATCATTGCGGACATCTTCACCACGTGCTTTCAGTTGGACCGCGGCCCACATCGGGCCATCGGGAAATCTGTAATCGGTCAGCGTTCCGCCGACCATTTCGTTGCCGGCCCCGGGTGCGGACGGAGGCCAGTAGCAGCCGTCGTGGACATCGACGGGCGTGACGAAGTGTTCGTGCAGGTGGTCGACGAACTCAATCATCCGACCATTCTTGTCGCCGGAAACTGCCACGAAATCGAACATCGACAGGTGCTGCACGGCCTCGCAGAGACCAACGCCTCCTGCATGCGGGCAGACGCGGACGCCGAACTTCGCGGCAAGGAGGAGGATGGCGATGTTCTCGTTCACTCCTGCCACCCGCGCCGCGTCCAGCTGCAGGACCTGTAGCGACCCGGCCTGCAGCATCTGCTTGAACACCACCCGGTTTTGGACATGCTCACCCGTTGCCACGGGAATCGGCGCCACGCCCCGGGCAATCGCCGCATGGCCCAGGACATCCTCGGGACTGGTGGGTTCCTCGATCCAGGCAATGTCATAGGGAGCCAAGTGCGCCATCCATTCAATGGCTTCCTGAACGTCCCAGCGTTGGTTCGCGTCCAAGGCGATCTTGATGTCCGGGCCTACGGCATCGCGGGCTGTGCGGACGCGCCTGATGTCGCCGTCGAGCGAGGCTCCCACCTTGAGCTTGATCTGCCCGAAGCCGTCGGCAACGGCTTCCTTTGCCAGACACACAAGTTTGTCGTCGCTGTAACCCAACCAGCCCGGCGTCGTGGTGTATGCGGGGTATCCCTCCGCGAGAAGCGCTGCCCTGCGGGCGGCGCGCCCCGGCTCCGCCGTCCGCAATATTCCAAGCGCGTCATCCGGGGTCAGGGCATCGCTGAGGTACCTGAAGTCCACGAGCGCCACGATCTCCTCGGGGCTCATTCCGGATAGCAGTTCCCAGAGCGGGAGCCCGGCCCTCTTGGCCTTGAGGTCCCAAAGCGCGTTGACGACGGCGCCGATCGCCATGTGCATCACACCCTTTTCGGGGCCGAGCCAACGGAGTTGGGAATCGTGGGCGAGGAGCTTCCACGTGCCACCCATGTCGCCGAGAAGCTCCTCGACGTTGCGGCCCAGGACGTTGTGGCGGAGTGCGTGGATCGCCACGGTCTCCACCTCGTTGCCACGCCCGATGGTGAAGACGAAACCGTGGCCCTCGTGGCCATCACCGGCGTCGGTGCGGATCACCAGGTATGCCGCCGAATAGTCCGGATCCGGATTCATGGCATCCGATCCGTCCAGTTCCTGAGAGGTGGGAAAACGGATATCGAAGGTGTCTACCGCGGTGATGACGCTCATTGTGCTCCTTGCTTGGCAGCAGGACTTTACTGGGAAGCGTAAACATCCGATGTCTACATTGTCAATGGGTCACATTTCCGTATTATGGAGAGCAACAGCAGACTAGAGCTCGGATGTTAGAGCCAGCGCACGGAGGAATACATGACCATGAAATTCGCCCGGCTGGGCACTGCCGGAAATGAAAAGCCGGTTGTCATCGCCCAAGACGCCACCGGCACCGAAAAATACTTCAGCCTTGAACCGCTGACGAAGGACATCAACGGAGAGTTCCTCGCCACCGACGGCATCGCACGCACCCGGGAAGCCATTGATACCGGCGATCTGCCCGAAATTTCGGCCGAAGGACTCCGGATCGGTTCCCCCATCGCCCGCCCCGGCAACGTCGTCTGCATCGGCCTCAACTACACCGCCCACGCGGCCGAATCCGGCGCCACACCACCGGAATCCCCCGTGGTGTTCTTGAAGCCGAGCAACACCGTCAGTGGACCGTTCGACGCGGCGCCCATCCCGCCGTCGTCGGAAAAGTACGACTGGGAGGTGGAACTCGGAATCGTCATCGGCCGCGAAGCGTCATACCTTTCCAGTACCGAGGAGGCCGCGGACTGCATCGCGGGCTACGTCGTCGCCAACGACCTCTCGGAGCGCGACTACCAACTGCCCGGAGCCGCAGGCCAGTGGACCAAAGGCAAATCGCTTCCGCAGTCCACTCCGCTCGGTCCGTGGCTGGTTCCCGCGGATGAGCTCGACGCCGGCCACCTCGCATTGCGCACCTGGGTCAATGGGGAGATCCGCCAATCGTCGGACACGTCGGACATGATCTTCGACGCCCTTACCGTGGTCCACCACCTCAGCCAGTACATGGTCCTGGAGCCCGGCGACGTCATTCTCACGGGCACTCCGGAAGGCGTGGCGCTCTCCGGCCGGTTCCCCTACATCCAGCCCGGCGACGTAGTGGAGCTCGAGGTAGAAGGGCTCGGCCGCCAGCGACAAGAGTTCTACCGGGCCCGTTCCGGTTCGCTTGCATCAGTAGGCACTGAGAAGGCCACTCGGTGAGTACCGAACTCGAGGGACTCGTTGCGCTGGGCCGTCAAGAACGGCCTCAGGCGAGTGCCGATTTCAGTGCCGCGTGAATCCAATCCCTGTACCGCTCCGGTTCCCAGCCGAAATCCAGCACGAGTGATTTGTACGTGTCTGGGTGCCCGAGCGACCAGATCACGGCTGCAGCCTGCTCGTCGCTCATGCCCGAGGCCAGCGCTCCGCGTTGCCGCAGCGCAGCCGCGGCTTCGGCATAGTTCCGGAGCCGACGCTCTGCCCGGTCCCTGAGCACCTTGGCCGCCTCGGCGTCTACGGCGGATGCCTGCCTCATGACGCTGAACAATTCACTGCTCCGCGGGTGCACCTCGGCGAACCAGTCGGCCAACACCGCAAAGACCGCCCCGGCGTCGGAGGCTGCGGCGGTCCTTGCGCGCATGACCTCCGTGGCAGACCGCGGGGTGTCCGGGCCTGCGGCGGTTGCATCCACCACGGCTGACAGCAGCGCCGCCTTGTTGCCCACTGAGTTGTAGATGGTCTGGATTGCGACGCCGGCTTGCCCGGCAATCGCCCCGATAGTGGTGGCCACGTACCCGTTGCTCAGAAACAGCTGCCTCGCGGCTTCCACCACGGCAGCCCTGGTTGCGACGGCTTGGGCCACCCGCCTGTCATTGTGCCGAATCTCCACTGGAAAAGAATAGCATTCTACTGACTGGAATGGTATTCTAATGATGCCAGGATTCGCACCTCAGGAGGCTTCGCGATGGACAGCATTGAGCCAGTGGACACAATGGTTATCGGCGCCGGGCAGGCAGGTCTCGCCACAGGATTCCATCTGAAGAAACGCGGCCAGGCCTTCCTGATCTTGGATTCACAGGCCCGCATTGGCGATGTGTGGCGGAACCGTTGGGATTCCTTGCGGCTCTTCACGCCGGCGCAGCACGACGCGCTCCCTGGCCAACCATTTCCCGCAGCTCGCGGCAGTTTTCCAGCCAAAGACGACATGGCCAACTACCTTGAGGACTACGCCAAGAACTGGGAGCTCCCGGTAAGGCACGGTGTCCAGGTCACCGGCGTCGAGCGCGAGGACGGCAAGTTCAAAGTCGAATCAAGCACCGGATCGTTCCTGGCCAAGAACGTGGTTGTCGCAACCGGCGCCAATGCACGGCCGCGGATTCCTGCGGAAGCGGGGGCCCTGGATCCCGCGATCCGCCAACTACACGGAGCGGAGTATTCCAATCCGGACGCTATCCCACCCGGAGATGTCCTTGTGGTCGGTTCCGGGACTTCCGGGGTCGAAATCGCCGTGGAGCTTGCGTCCTCCCACCGCACGTATATCGCCGGCACTCCACCATTCCACGTACCGGGTCCGGTACTGCGCTACGCCGGCGGGCTGTGGTGGTTCATGATCCACCACGCACTGACCCGATCCACACCGATGGGCCGCAAGGTCGCAACCGACTTCACCCAGCACGGCGCGCCGCTGATTCGGACCTCCGTCAAGGAACTCAAGGTCGCAGGCGTGACCCGTCTTCCCCGGCTCGCTGGCACCCGGGACGGCCGACCCCTGCTGCAGGACGGCCGGACGCTACCTGTGGCCACCGTGATATGGGCAAGCGGATACCAGCCCGACTTTGGCTGGATCCGCGGACTTCCCGAGGACGGACACGGCTGGCCCGCCACCTCCCGCGGCGCCGTGGGACAGCTGCCGGGGCTGTTCTTTGTGGGCATGCCCTTCCAATACGGACTGACCTCGGGCCTCGTAGGCGGTGTCGGCCGGGACGCGGAACACGTCGCAGGACTCATCGCGAGCCGGGCCCCCAGGGAGTTAGCGACGTAACGCAACGCCCGCGCAACCCTCCTCCACCCCCGATTCGCCTATGCTCAACACCAGGCAATCGATGGCGATCCACCAAGGAGCAGGCATGAGCAATTGGCGTATCAGGGACTTCCATTCCTCGGACATGGACGGCATCCTGCACCTTTGGGAGTCGCTCAAAGCAGACAACGTGGATCCGGTCTATGCGCTCTCCGAGGTCCTGGCCTCGTGCGAGAAGGACCACGCCGTCGTGGCGGTGCAGGGCGAACAGGTGGTCGGTGCCGCCGTCGGACGTGCGGCCCATGACCAGGGCTGGATTGTCTTCCTGGCCACGCTGCCCGAGTTCCGGGGCCGCGGGATCGGCACCTCGCTGCTGGCCGCCGTCGAGAACCGGATGACCCCGCACGGGCTCAACAAGCTCTCGGCGCTCATGCCGGAGTCCGAGACCCGGGTCGAAGCGTTCCTCGGCCGCGGCTTCCTGCTCAAGCAAAACCTGCATTACTTCGAACGGACCATCCCGGTCCAGCGCCAGGAACTCGAGCCGTTGAGCCAGCTCGGCGGCCGCATCCTGGCCCGGGACCTGTGGGAAAACGTCGCCGGCATGCGGCGCGAAAAGGAACTGCTGGAACGCCGCCTGGTCCTTCCCCTGGCCGAGGCCGACCTCGCCGATCAATTCGGCGTGGTGCCGCCGCGCGCCGTCGTGCTCTTCGGCCCGCCCGGTACCGGCAAGACGACGTTCGCGAAGGCGATTGCGTCCCGGCTCGAGTGGCCGTTCGTGGAGGTGTTTCCTTCGCGGCTGGCCTCCGATCCTAAGGGCCTGGCCGGTGCGTTGCGTGAGACGTTCCTGGAAATCGCCGAGCTGGAGCACGCCGTCGTGTTCATCGACGAGGTGGAAGAGATCGCGTCCCAGCGCTCCGGTGAGCCGCCGTCGCCGCTGCAGGGCGTCACCAACGAACTCCTCAAGATCATCCCGGCATTCCGCGAACAGCCCGGGCGCCTGCTGGTGTGCGCCACCAACTTCATCCGCGCCCTGGACTCCGCCTTCCTGCGCCACGGCCGCTTCGACTACGTGATCCCCATCGGCCTGCCCGACGTCCACGCCCGCGAGGCCATGTGGCAACGCTTCATCCCGGCCAGCGTGGTCGACTCCGTGGACGTGGCGCTGCTGGTGTCACGGACCGAGGGCTTCTCCCCCGCGGACATCGAATACGCGGCACGGAGTGCCTCCCAGCGTGCTTTGGAAAAAGCGGTGTACGACGACGGTGCCGGCGCCTCCAGCGGGGGCGGCGCACCGGCGTCGAACGGTCGCAAGGGACCCGTGACGCAGGACTACCTCGACGCCATCGCCGACACCCGCACCACCGTCAGCGAGGAAGTCCACCGGGACTTCCTCGAGGACATCGACGTACTGGGCCGGGTTTAACGCAACGCGGGGTCACTTACGGCCCATGTTCGGGCCCCGGATGGGCGCTAAGTGACCCCGCGTTGGACAAGGAGGAACCGTGAACCTGTTTCTGACAATCCTGAGCGGCGTCGCCTGGACGACGGTCTACATTTGCGCGATCCGGATCGGGTTTCGCGACAAGACATACGCGATCCCGGCAGCGGCGCTGGGCCTGAACTTCGCGTGGGAGGTCATCTACTCGGTGCATTCGCTCAGCACGAGGCTCTCCGTGCAGGGTGTCATCAACATTGCCTGGGCTTTGGCTGACGTCGCGATTGTCTACACCTTCTTGGCGTTCGGCAGGCGGGAGCTTCCCGGATTTGTCACGCGGCCGCTGTTCATCGGATGGGCGATACTGCTGGGCCTGGCATCTTTCGCCGTGCAGTGGCTGTTCATCGCCGAGTTCGATTGGGATCCCGCATCCCGGTACGCGGCGTTCCTGCAGAATCTCCTCATGTCCGGCTTGTTCATTGCCATGTTCGCGGCCCGCCGCAGCCTGCGGGGCCAATCCCTGGTGATCGCCGTGGCGAAGTGGATCGGGACACTCGCGCCCACCATCACCTTCGGGGTCCTCGAGAGTTCACCGTTCATTCTGGGCATTGGGGTCCTGTGCAGCATCTTCGATCTGACGTATATCGGACTGCTGTTGTGGGCAAAGAGGAACCCGGACGCGCTCTCCAGGGATCGGGACCCGGGGGGCCTCCCGGCGGTACCCTGAACCATGTCCATGAATCCATTGCGCCATGCACTGTCGCGCATGGGCGGCCGTGATCCCCAGGAGCTGAATCGCACGGCCACGCCCCTGGAACTCTTCTTTGACTTGACGTTCGTTATCGCCTTCGGGGTTGCCGGCAGCCAGTTCGCGCACGAGCTGGCCGAAGCCCGTTTCGGCTCCGGGCTGATCGGCTTCACCTTCGCGATGTTCGCCGTCATGTGGGCCTGGATCAACTTCTCGTGGTTTGCCAGCGCCTACGACACTGACGACTGGGTCTTCAGGATTGTCACCATGGTGCAGATGGTAGGTGTGCTCATCCTTGCCATGGGCATCGAACCGATGTTCCAATCGCTCGACGAAGGCCACCGCGTGGACAACTCCACCATGGTGCTGGGTTACATCATCATGCGGTTGGCGTTGGTGTTTCAGTGGCTGCGCGCGGCGAAGCAGGACCCGGAACGCCGAAGCGCTTGCCTCACCTACGCGAGATTCCTGGTGGTGGCGCAGATTGGCTGGGTGGTGGTGCTGATTGTCCACGCAGACATCCTGACGAATTTCCTCATGGCTGCTCCGCTTTTCCTGCTGGAAATGGCGACGCCGACCATCGCCGAGCGCAAAGCCAAGACGCCGTGGCACGCGCACCACATCGCCGAACGCTACGGCCTCCTGGCCATCATCGCCCTGGGCGAGTGCCTGATCGGAGCCATCGAATCCCTCCGGGCGATCGTTGCCCTTCACGGCTGGTCCGTTGACGCCGCCCTCGTGGGTCTCGGCGGTACCGGGCTGGCCTTTGGAATGTGGTGGATCTACTTCATCCTCCCGTCCGGTCACGCCCTGCACCACCAACGGCACCGGGCATTCGTGTTCGGATACGGCCACATGTTCATCTTTGGGTCGATCGCCGCCACCGGTGGCGGACTTCACGTGGCCGCCCTCTTCATCGATCATGCCGCGCACATCAGCGCCACCGTCGTCGTAGCCACCATTGCCGTCCCGGTGGCCCTGTTCAAGGTAACCCTGAGTTCGCTATACGGCTACCTGCTGGGTTTCGACCGGGCTCTCCTCGGAGTCACGGCCCTCGTGGTGGTGTTGCTCTGCGGCAGTGTGGGCTTGGCCGCCCTGGATGTCTCTGTTCCCGTCTGCATGATGGTGATCGTGGCGGCATTGGCTATCTCGATCGTGATCGACGAACGGCGCGGGGCCACACGCCGGGAAGCCGCGTTGGAAAGGCTGAGGGCACGTCCGGCCACCTAGGCGAATTCGTGGGTGTGGGCTCGGGACCGGAGTGCCGGAACGCAGCGAACGGCCCGCACCCACGATGTCGACCTGGACGCACCGGCACGAACGTACCGATTCCTCGCTGCCAATCCTTGATTCGTCTCCCAGAGAGACGGAAAATGGTGAAACCGGCACGAACGTACCGGATGCGCACATGCGCATGTCCCCACAAGACTCAGAAGGGTGGACATGTCCCCCAAGGAATTCACGGAGTCCCTCGGCGCCAAGGTCCGTGCCCGCCGCGCCTCCCTGAGCCTGAGCCAGTCCGACCTCGCAGACCTCGCAGGAGTCTCGGAACGGTTCGTGCGCTTCGTGGAGCAAGGGAAGACCACGGTTCAATTGGAACCACTCCTCGCGGTCCTCGGCACGCTCGGCCTTGAGCTCTTGGTGCAACCCGCGGGCAGCCAGACTGCAAACAGCCGGCCATGACCTTCCACCGCATCGCCGACGTCTACAAGCAGGGAGTCCTGGCTGCGCGCATCGAGCGGCATGAAGGCGGCACCAAGTTCAGCTACCTGCCGCGGTACCTCGAATCAGGCGGTCCGGCCGTCGCCACTACGCTCCCGCTGACAAACGAAGCAGTGTTCACCCCGAGCGGCGCGGTCCCTCCCTACTTCACTGGCCTCCTCCCGGAAGGCCGCCGCCTGAATTCACTACGCCGCGCGGTCAAGGCCAGCGCCGACGACGAACTCGCGCTCCTCATGGGCGCGGGCGGGGACGCCGTGGGCGATGTCCAGACGATCCCCCACGGCGAGCCGCCCACGGAAGGAGGCTCCGCCGTCGTGCTCGATTCGAAACTGCCGCTCGACTTCGACGCGCTGCTCGGCGATTCAGGCCTCATTGATCCTGTGGCGCTGGCGGGTGTACAGGACAAGTTGTCGGCCGGGATGATCTCGCTCCCGGTCGCACAAGCGGGCAAGCGCTTCATCCTCAAACTGAATGCTCCCGAGTTCCCGTTCGTCGTGGAAAACGAATTCCTGATGTTCCGTTATGCGCGCAAGCTGCGGATACCGGTGAGTGCCGTGCAGTTGGTGCACGACGTCGGCGGGCGGGCAGGGCTGCTCGTGGAGCGTTTCGATCGCCTCACCGGAGCCGACGGCACCGCTCTGCGCCTCGCGGTCGAGGACGGAGCCCAAGTGCTGGGACTCTACCCTGCGGACAAGTACAGCGTGCCGTTCGGCGAGGTTTGCCTGGCTTTGGCAGCGCACTGTTCCGCACCCCTCCCGGCCTTGAGAAACCTCGCCATCCAGCTGGCCTTCGCTTGGCTGAGCGGCAACGGCGACCTCCATGCCAAGAACGTGTCGATCGTCCAGTCGCCGCAGGGCGAGTACACCATCGCACCGGTCTACGACATCCCCTCCACAGTGGTCTATGGGGACAAAACGCTCGCGCTGGGCATCGGCGGCAAGAAGAGCGGAATCTCCCGGAAGCACTTCCTTGCCTGGGCCGCGAAGCTCGGGCTGACGGAGCGCGCAGCGGAGGGAGTCCTGGGACTCGCGCTCAAGGCCTCGGGCCCGCTCATAGCAGAGCTCGACGCCGGCGCCTCACCTTTCGGGGCGGTGCAGACGAGGGACTGGGTCAAGGAGCTCAAGCATCGGCGACGGTTGATGAGCGTGTAGCTTTCCCCGAGCCGGGGCCACCAAATCGGAACCTGACTATCGCTTATTGCTTGCCCGTTAACAGGAACCCGATCCTGGCATAAGGTGAGGGCACCACACGGTATCTGCGCGGGTCGCAGAGCGGCGGGGCGCAGAATCAGAATTTCTATTTGTACAAAAGGGAGACTGTTATGTTGCTTTGGATAGCCATCATTATTGCGGTTCTCTGGCTTCTCGGATTCATCGGCAACATCGGTGGCGGGTTCATCCACCTGCTTTTGGTTGTTGCCGTGATCGTTCTGATCTTCCACTTCCTCAGCGGAAGATCGCGCGTATAAACCGCGTATAAACACCAACCGTCATTCCGACACGCGGGCGCCGGGACAGGGCACTGCCCTTGCCCCGGCGCTGCCCGGCTCCGCCCTCACGACCCGCCGCACTTTCCCGAGCGTTCGATCCTAGGTTCACGCGCATGGCAACGCTAGGCTCGCACCCAGAGGCGAGATGGGCTCGCCGCGAGCCAAGGGATTGAACGTATGGCACAGCAAGCCGGACACCAATCGACATCCACGACGGGCACTCTTCCGCATTCACGCTCCTACCTGAGACCCACACGGTTGCTCTCTCAAAGCGAGCGGTCGAAGTTGCATCCATCGGTCCTGGCGGAGGCAGAGCGCCGGGCCGCAAGCATTCAGCTTCGAGTCGCGGATGCGATCACGGCCTTTGCCGGATCGATGAACTTCGTCTACTTGCATGTGTTGCTTTTCGCTGTGTGGATGCTCGTGTTCGAACAGAGTCCGTGGCCGACGTTGACGCTGATCGTCTCGCTCGAAGCGATCTTCCTTTCGACCTTCGTCATGATCGGACAGAACCGTCAAGCGGCTTTCCAGCAGGTGAAGGCAGACCACGACTACAACGCCCAGGAGCAACTGCTCCAGGAGAACACCGACCTGACGCGCGCGATTCACCAGCTCACATCCCAGATCCACCAGCGGGTCCTCGCGGAAGTCACCGCATCCACTACCCGGGAGGCGGCGGCTGTTTCCACCCCGCGGCAGGACGATCCGAGGAAACCGTAGACAGTCGAAACCTGCCGAGTTGAAGCGCTAGTCCGCCAGGCGATCCATCTCGGGCAGCAGATCCGGGTTGACGCGTTGCAGGATGAGGTGGATTTCTCCCCGCGGCACCGCCTTGTAGAGCACTTCCCGGGCGTCTGCGGAGCGCGTGGCGCGCGCCTTGTCCGGCCATTTCGCGGCGAGCGCCCGCACCCGCTCCGGCACGGAGTTGTGGGCGTTGCAGGCGATCTTGACCAAAGTGGCGTCATGGTCCTGTGCGATATGCCGGAGGACGGCTTCATCGTTGTCCGAGTCATCCTGGAATCGGCGCGTCACGCGTTCGATGATGCCCACGGCACGCTCGGAAACACCCATGTCGAGCAGCGCCTGCTTGGTAATCGGCGTGTCCTTGGCGATGTCGTGCAGGTAGCCTGCGATCCGGATGTCGTCATCGAAGTCGGCGAGCGCATCCCCTACTGCCAGCACGTGCTCGCGGTACGGCCGCTTCAGCTTGTCCTTTTGGCGATTGTGCGCCACTTCGGCAAGGACCATGGCTGTTTCAACGGTGAATCTCGGTTCGCTCATGCTTCATCCTACTGAGCCAGTTCGGTGACTGCCTTCCGCACGGCGGCGCTCAGTTCGAGGTTGCGGCATCCGGCTCCGCCCGGCTCGGCCTGTTGCGGCACGTACCCGAAGGCGAGTTCATAGACAGGGTCAGCGAACCCCAAAGATGCGCTGGCGCCGTCGTGCCCGAACGCCCGGTGGCTGCCGTAAGGCGAGCGGGCATGCGATTTCATGAACACGGTCCCAAAGCAGCTCGTCTCGCCGAACACCCGGTCGATGCCGAAGACCTGCTCGGCCGTGACGGTCTGGATGGTCTCTTCACTCAGGAGGGGCGCGACGGCGGGTCGGTCGCGGTCGGCGGCAAGTCCGGTGAGTGCCGCAGCGTAGACGCGGGCCATGCCTTCGGCGCTGGCAACTCCGGCTGCTGAACTCAGGCCTGCTGCGCGGACCTCGCGGAGGTTGGGCAGGTCAAGGATGTCTCCGACGGCCGAGTTTGCCGAAAGGCCGAAATGGCTGGCGGGATCGATCCACGGCTGGGCGGGGTCCGCAGCCCAGCGGAGGGTGGCATAGCGTGGCTCCTCGGATTCAGGCAGTCCCAGGAAGAAGTGGGCGCCCGTGACCGATCGGATGCGTTCTTCGTAGATTTCCTGGAGGGTGGACCCGGTGATCCTGCGGCAAAGCTCCTCCATGAAGACGCCGATGGTCAGCGCGTGGTACCCGAAGGCGGTCCCGGGCTTCCACAGCGGCCGCATCTGTGCCAGCTTGGCGGCGGCCAGCTCGGAGCTGTTGTATTCCGCGAGGGTTAGTCCGCCTTCGACTCCCAGAAGCCCGGCCTGATGGGAGAGCAGCTGGGCCACGGTAATCGTGGCCTTTCCTTCGGCGCCGAATTCCGGCCAGTACTTGACTACTTCGGCGTCGAGGTCCAAGAAGCCGTCCTGGACCAAAAGTGCGATGACGAGCCCGGACACTCCTTTGGAGCAGGAGAAGACACCGGTCACGGAATCCGGACGGCGGTGCGGGCCACCGCTGATGTCCAATACCTTGACGCCGCGGTGGTAGGCGGCGAGCTGGGCCGAATATTCCGCGTCCTCGCTCAGGAATCGGCCAAAGAGTTCGGCGACTGGTTCGAATCCAGGGGCAATCGTCTGTGCATCCACCCGGACAGCTTAACCCCCGCCGCCCCCTAACCGGGGGTGTGCATGGTCACCACGATCTTGCCCTTGGCGCGTCCCTGCTCCAGCGCGGCGAAAGCGTCGCCGATCTTTTCGAGCGGATAGCTGCTGTCCACCACGGGTTTCAGCTTCTCCTCGGAAACCAAGCGGGAGAGGAATTTCAAGTCCTCGCCGCTGGGATGCATGAAAAGGTAACGGTATTTGACGTTCGCTTCCCGGGCACGGCTCCGGATTCCGAGGCTGATCGCCCAGAACAGCGCGGTCGTCCATGCCGGAGCCACAAGGTCTTTCAAGGCCGTCTGCGGTTCGGGCATCCCTGCGATGCTCACCACTTTCGAGCCTGGCTTGAGGATCTTGAACGTCTGGTCCAGCGTCTCCCCGCCCACGAGGTCCAGCGCCGCGTCGAAGCCGCTGAGCACTTCGGCCAGGTTTTCCTTCGTGTAGTCGACGACGGCGTCCGCGCCGAGCCGCCGCACCAACTCTTCTCCCCGGGGAGACGCAGTTGTGGTCACCTCGGCGCCAAAGTATTTGGCCAGCTGGATGGCAAGGGTTCCCACTCCTCCCGCGCCGCCGGAGATGAACAGCTTGGTTCCGGCCTTGACCTTGAGCTCGTCGCGCAATGCCTGCAGCGCGGTGAGGCCCGCCAAGGGAAGACTCGCGGCCTCGGTGTAACTGAGCGACCTTGGCATGAGCGCCACGAGATCCTCGTGGACGGCGGCGTGCTCGGCAAAGGCTCCCAACCGGGTCTTGTCCACGCGGGCAAACACACGGTCTCCCGTGGCAAAGCGGGTGACACCCGGGCCTACAGCTTCCACGATCCCGGCCAGTTCGCTTCCGGCGACCAAGGGCAGCCTTGGCCTGGTGATCACCCGGACTGCGCCTTCGCGTTGCTTGTAGTCCACAGGGTTGAGCCCCGCGGCAAAGACCCTGACCAGGACCTCGCCCGGACCGGCAACCGGCCTGGGGACGTCCTGCAGCTCCATTGCGTCGGCACCGCCGTAGCGGGTCAGCACATAGGCGAGCACTTAAGCCCCTTTCCGGAGGGTTGACTGCTGAATGCCGTTCCATATCCATGGCCCGCGTGGCAATCGGGCCGGATCAAATCTATCCAAGGCCCCATCAAGCGGCCCTCCCGGCAAGCCGAGCGATTCCAGGATCATGTCCCGCACCTCCCCGGCAGAGAGCCCGACGGCGGCAAGCTCGCCGAGCGTCACCGCACCGTCGCGCTTGGCCAGGCGGGCGCCGTCGCGATTCAGTACCAAAGGGACATGGGCGTATTCCGGAACGGCTAAGCCCAACAACGAGGCCAAATAAGCCTGACGGGGTGTGGAGGACAGGAGGTCGTCTCCGCGGACCACTTGGTCCACGCCCTGTTCCGCGTCATCCACCACGACGGCCAGATTGTAGGCCGTGACGCCGTCGTTCCGTCGGAGTACAAAATCATCCACGGCGCCCGTGTATTGTCCGTGCAGCCCGTCCTCCACAGTCCATTCATGCCTGTCGGCGCGAAGCCGGATAGCAGCCGGGCGGGACACACGGCGGATCTCGAGCTCCGCCGTCGAAAGGTTCCTGCACGTCCCCGGATAGGCACCTTGCGGTGCGTGCGGTGCGGACGGCGCGTCCTGGATCTCGCGTCGCGTGCAGAAACATTCATAGGTCAGTCCAGCGTCGGTGAGCCGCGTGATCGCGTCGTTGTACAGTCCGGCACGGTCCGTCTGGCGAACGACGGGGCCGTCCCACGTCACGCCGATGGCTTCAAGGTCGCGGAGTTGGACTTCCTCGGCACCGGCACGCGCACGGTCGAGGTCCTCCACGCGCAGCAAGAACGCGCGGCCCGTGGAACGCGCGAAGAGCCACGCGAGCATGGCCGTGCGCAGATTGCCCACGTGGAGCTCGCCGGAGGGGCTCGGAGCGAAGCGGCCAGCGGAAGTCATGGCACAAGACTATGCGGCGCCGGGCGTGCCTGCAGGATTCCGGCGCGGGTGCGGGAGACTGGGAGAATTGCGTACCGTTAGTTCGCCAAAGAGAGGACCCACGTTGAACTCAGCTCGAGTCAAGGCGACGGTTTCCTTCTGGAGGGCCGAAGAAGGTTGGGGGGAACTTACTCTTGCCGACGGGAAGAAGTGCTTCGGACATTTCTCGGTCATCGAGCAACCAGGCGGATACAGGTCCCTCGAGGCCGGTGATTCGGTGGAGGTCGAGTGGACGGCTGCCTCACAAGATGAATACGACTATGTCGCGGTGTTGATTCAGCCTCTCTGAGAACACAACCACGGCAGCACAAGAGCCCCTCAGCTACCGCAACGCGTTCGGTGGCTCAGGGGCTCTTATGGTGGTGCCGGCGCTCGGCCGGCGGCTTGCGGAAAGACGATGCGTGAACAAGAGTCAATCAGCGGCTGCGTCCTTGCGGGACGATGTTTCGGGTGGCCGGGTGGTGTACCGGGGGATCCGTAGCCTGTGGGGTCCGGCGGTAGCCTTTCCCTTTGTTGCCACTATTTCAACAGGAACACTACAGCTGGCGCAACGGACTCAATCGTCATTGGTCAATCTGACTAATTTGCCGGCAGAAGAAGAACAGCCGATGATCACTTTGCCGGGGTTGGCTCGGCGGCCGCCCAAGCAGCCATCGCACCGCGGAGCGCCGCACAAAGCTTGGTGGACACTTGGTCCTTGTCCAGGCCTACGGTGTTGAGCAGATCGAAAATTTCCCGGGGGTCAAAGAGGATGTTCCACAGGAACATGGCTTCGTCCCCGAGGGGCGGGAGGCCGAGTTCCTCGCAGGCCTCGCGGAGTGGCCGTTCCAAAGCCTCAGCCTGGATGGTCAGGTAGTACGCGCCGGAGCGAAGTCGGGCCAGGTACCCCTCACCCGAGCGGGTGTGGACCATGGAACCGCCATGCTTGATGACGAGACCCACCCAATGCCGGCTGACGCTCTCCAGCAACTCCACTCCGGACGTGGTCTGGGCGACGCTGAAATCGCGCAACTTCTCGCCAACACCAAAACGGAACGCGGCCAGGACGTCCTCCACCGAGGCGAAATGTCGGTAGGCCGTCGCGGGAGAGATCTCTGCTTCACGGGCGATGTCCGTCATGCTCACCGGGCCATTGGCCTTGGCGAAGAGTTTCCCCGCGGCCCGCACCAACTGGCGGCGGTTGCGTTGGGTGTCGCTGCGCATGGGCGCCCCCTTCCGTGTCAGATCCCAGCGTAGCGCCTGAGCGGCAGGCGCAACGCTGGCCACGTCCGCCGCACTCACCGGAGCTCTGCCAGGCCGCCCGCCAAGCGCTCCACACCGGCGGTAATGGCCTCGGAGCTGGCGGCGTAGGACAAGCGCAAGTGGAACTCACCGTTCCGGCCGAACTCGCTGCCGGGACGAACGGCCACGCCGTGGTTGCGAAGGTGGGCCACCATCGCGGACGCCGGCAGCTCGGCGTCGTACTTGGGGAAAAGGTAGAACGCGCCTTCCGGTGAGCTGACCGTAAGTCCCGGAATCCGCCGGAGACCGTTGGCCATGAGCTCCCCGCGCAACGCATAGGAGGCGTGCATGCGTTCGATGTCCGGGCCGCACGTCTTCAGGGCGGTCAACGCCGCGTATTGCACGGCCTGGTTCATGGAACCGTTGAAGGTGTTGTGGATCCGGGCGGCCGAGGCGATGACGTCGGACGGACCCCAGAGGTAGCCGACGCGCCAGCCGGTCATGGCGTAGCTCTTGGAGAAGGTCTGGCAGTAGATGGTCCGGCCGGCCAGGGCTTCGATTTCAAGTGCCGAGGTGAAGGGTTCGGGCGTGTAGACGAGATCACTGTAGGCCTCGTCGGAAAGGATCAGGGTGTCGGTTCCGGCGACCATGTCTGCGAGGGCTTCGAGTTCGCGGCGGGAGTGCACGATGCCGGTCGGGTTGGAGGGGTTGCAGAAGACGAACATCCTGGCACCTTCAAGCGCGGTGGCCAGTGCCTCGAGGTCCCAGTGCAGGTCATCGGCCAGCGGCACCGGCACGGTGATGCCCCCGGCCATGCTCACGAGATCCGCGTACAGGGAATAGGTGGGGTCCGGAATGACCACTTTGTCGCCCGGGTTGACGATGCCAAGGATCGCCGCGGACAGACCGGCCGTGCCGCCCTGCGTGATGAGCACGTCGCCGGGGCTGGCCACTCCGCCGAGGAGCTGGCCGATACGGGCAGCCAGCTCCTCGCGAAGCACCAGCTCGCCGAGCAACGGCGAGTAGTGGGTGAAGCCGTCCTCAAGGGCGCGGGCGGCTGCTTCTCGAACCTGGGCCGGGGTGTCGAAGTCCGGTTCGCCCATGGCCAAGGAGACAAGGTCCCCCTTGGATTGGGGCTGCTGCACCCGCAGCGATGTGCGCTGGATGCGCTGCACCGCCTCTGAGGGCTGGAAATCGGCGACGGCGGTGGCTGGCTCGAGTGTCATGATGGTCCTGATCTGGGTGGTTGCTGAGCTTGTTCTGGGGGCGGGCGACTTGGTGGTTGCCCGGGAGGACGGCGCGTAGAGTCTGCGGGGCTTCATCGCTGCGGCGCCTGGTCTGTAGCTGATTGCTCGGCGGGGGCTCCGGCCCAGCGGCTGATCTCGATGTCGCCGGAGGTATCCCGCTGGATTGTGGGGGCGATGACCAATTCCTGGACGACGGTGCGCTGGGGCAGTGTGGCCACGAGGTGAATGGCTCGGGCCACGTCTTCGGGCTGCACCATGGCATCGCGCTCCTCGGCGCGGGGCGGGCGGGCGCGGTTGTCCAGGATGGGCGTAGCGGTTTCGCCAGGAAGGATGGTCACAGCGCGCAGTCCGTCGTTGCGGAAGGTGTTGTGGAGGTACGTCATGAAATTCCGGACCGCGGCCTTGGCCGCACCATACGGGGCGCCGCCGAGCAAATTCGGGTTCACCGCGGCGAGCGAGGAGACCGTAATGATGGTTCCGGTCTTGCGGGCCAGCATGTCCGGAAGGACTGCCTGGCTGAGCAGGTAGACGGCGTTGAGGTTGACGTCCAGGACGTCATTCCATTCCTGCTGGCTGATCCAGCGGACGTTGAGGACCTTGCTGGAGCTGCCTGCATTGTTGACAAGGATGTCGACCTGGCCGAGATTCCCGTGGACCCAGTCCAGCAGCGCATCGACATCGTCTTTGGAAGTGATGTCCGCGGCGCGGGAAACGGCGCGGCCGCCGTCGGCAACGATTTCCGCGGAGAGTTCCTGCAGCACGTCTTCACGACGCCCCACCAGCACCACCACGGCACCCTCGGCGGCGAGCAGAACCGCCGTCGAGCGTCCCATGCCGGTGCCGGCACCGGTGATGATCGCGAGCTTGCCGTCCAGAAGTCCCATGGTTTTCAGTTCCTTGCGTTCTTTGTGTGAGTCATTTGAGATGTCAATCACATATGAGAAGAGTTTCTCATTTTAGAGGTTGGAGGTCAAGTACTTTCTTCGGGTGGTCGCGTCACACCGCGGCGGGACTCGGCGAGGAGACCGCCGCAAAGTTCGCGGAGACGGGGAGCCCGACGGCGGCGAACAGGGCGTGCACGCGGTCTTCCAGATGCGCCAGGCCGCGCTGCTGTTCCCGGTATTGCTCCACCGCCTGGTCGTTCCTGATCCAGCGGAAGGTCATCTTCCGGCCGGGACTGGCCTGCCCCAGCATGGCGAGGGAAGCTTTGGCCGCGACCGCTACGATCGGGTAGCCGGCAGTCAGGGTCCTTGAGCGGCCCAGGATGATGAGCTCATCGCCATGCGGGATTTCGAAGGCGCCGATCGGCACACCATGGGACACGATTTCCCCGAGTCCCTCCGGATGCACCACTGGCCCGTCCAACCGGAGGCCCACGTGGTTGGATTTGGCACCGACGGTGTACTGGCTGGAGCTGAGCAGTTTCCGGATGCCTGGCGTCCGGTCCGTTTCAGGGCCCTCGACGACATCGATAGTCCACACCTCCGGTCTGAAGTCCGGCACGGGAACCGGCAGCCGGAAGAGCGGCTGGGTCAGGAACGGGTGCGTGAATCCTCGGTACCGGCTGCGGAGGGTGATCTCCTGCCCGGGAGCAAGCTGTTGAGGGAAGCCCATCCGGGATTCCGGCGCGGCGCTGCCCATGAAACGGGCGGTTTCCAGTTCGCCGCTGAAGGCCAGATAGTTCCGCATGCCGCCGCTGGCCTTGGAAACCACAACCCTGGCTCCGGCAGGAAGACAGAGGGGCTCCCACATGGCAACAGGATCCCCGTTGACCGTGACTTCCGCAGGGACTCCGGTCACGGCGCACATCACCTCGTGCGTGGCTGTGAACGCAAAACGTCCGCCCATGATTTCCAGGCACGCGGCCTTGCGGCTATTGCCGACCAGGATGTTGGCCGCGGCCGCGGAGTGCTGGTCCGCCGCGCCTCCGCAAGGGACTCCCATGAACTCGGAATTCTCGCGGCCCAGGTCCTGGAACGTGGACAGCCAGCCTGCTTCACTGACTTTGATGCCGATCGCAAGCTCAGGGAAGGTCATTGTTACCCCCTTCCGCGACATCCGAGGCGGGGCCGTCGGGGGCGGGCCGCAGGAACTGGCCCTCAAGCCGCGACCAACCGTCCTCCGGCACCACTTCGAAACGGACCAGATCCCCTGGCTTGTAGGAGGTGGCCGGATCTTCGCGGATGTCGCAGATGGTGAGCGGAGTCCGGCCGATCACTTTCCAGCCGCTCGGGCCGGGGAACGGTTGGATGATGGCGTTGGTCCCGGCGACCATCACAGAACCGGGTTCCACATTGGTCCGCGGCTCGATGCAGCGGCTGACCTGGCCCGGGAATTGCACGCCGCCCATCATGGGGGCCATGGCCGCGGCCAGCAGGTTGATGGTCAGCACCGAGGATTGGAATTGCTGCAGCACCCCTTCCGGACTCAGTCCCAATTCCTCGGCCACGTCCGGAAGGTCGGGGGAGAATTCCTCGCTGACCACCATCGGGATGACAAAAAGTGATTGCGAGGCGCTAGGTGTCCCAGGTTCCAGGCCGTTACCGGCAACCGCCAAGCGGATGGTCTGGGCCAGTTGTTCGTGGGTCACGGCCAGGCAATCGAACTCGACCAGCAAAGACTCGACGCCGGCCACGATGTCCAATACCCCGCACGGCCGCACCTCCAGCAGCACGTCGCGGAGCCTGCTGCCCGCCGCCCGACGGAAGTCGGCGTCGTCGTGCTTGATCCGGAGCATGAGGGCTGAATCGCCGAACGGCTCGGCTTCCAGTTCGGGTGGGTGGTGCAGCCGCCCTGCGGGTGCTGTGTGCGTGGTCATGAGTCCTGCTCGGTGGTGCGGGTGATGGATCAGGTGTGCTGCTCAGCCTCAGACCGTGGCGAGTCGGGCCTTTTCGGCGAGGACGTCCTGGAGTCCGGTGGCTTTGATGCCCGCCTTGTCCAGGGCCGCACGGAGGGCCGTCCCGTTCTGCAGGACCTGCGGGTGGTCGCCGTGGAGGAGCACGACGTCGGCATCGTGGCCGAGCGGGACCACCTTGCCGGTGACGGCGCGGACGGTCCCCTCGGTGACCACCTGGACCACGCGGCGGCCGATTTCCTCAGGGTTGTGCAGGAGTGCGCCTTCGCTGTTGCGCGAGACGGGCATGCCGTCTTCGCCGTAGCCTCGGTCTGCGAGGAAGACATAGCCGACTTGAAGGCCGCGTTTGCGGGATTCATCGGCCAGGAGACCGTTCTGGCAGATCACAATGTAGGAGGGATCGTAGGCCTTGATGGCGTCCGTGATCGCCCGGGCGTGCTTCGAGTCGGTCTGGGCGATGCTGCCCATCCGGCCATGCGGGGCCACGTGGCTGATCTTGCCGCCGTGGATGCGGGCGAATGCGTCCAGGGCGCCGATCTGGTAGAGCACGTCGGTCCGGATTTCTTCTTCGCTGGCTTCGATGAGGCGGCGGCCAAAGCCAACCAGGTCCGGATATCCGGGATGGGCACCGAGTTCGATGCCGCGTTCCACGCAGGCCTTGACGGTGGCATCCATGACCCTCGGATCGCCGGCATGGAAACCGCAGGCGATGTTGGAGGCAGTGACGAGGCCCAGGAGGGCGTCGTCGTCGCCGATCGTGTAGTTGCCGTAGCTTTCGCCGAGGTCTGCGACGACGGCGACTGAATTGATGCTCAAGGTGACTCCCGCTTCTGTTCGTTACTTGGGGTTCGACGGCGGCGGCTGCCGTTGCGGTGGCTGGCGGCCGCCGCCGTCGGGGTTCTGGTGGTCCGCTACTAGTGCGTCTGCAGGGGCTGGCCTTTGGTTTCCTTCAGGAAGTAGACCGAGACAAGCGTGATGATGGCCGTCCCGATCGAGGCGTAGGCGGGGACCATGCTGTTGCCAGTGGCCTTGATGAGTTCCGTCATGACCAGCGGAGCGCTGCCGCCGAAGATGATGGTGCTGATGCTGAAGCCGATGCTGTACGCGCTGTAGCGGACGGTGGTGGGAAACATTTCGGTCAACACAGTGTGTACGACGGCGGCGTGGCCGGAGAAGGCGATGGCCATGACGACCGTGGCAACGCAGGCAAGCGGCATGTTGCCGGTGGTGATCATGGCAAACATCGGGTACGAAACAACGGCCATGAGCACGGCGGAGAGAGCCAACACGGGCTTGCGGCCGATCCGGTCGGACAGGCGGGCCATGAGCGGGATCGCGATGATGATGGCCACCAGGCTGACGGCAGTGACGAGGAGCGCCTGGAGCATGGTGAAGTTGTTGGCCGCACCCAGCTGGGTCTTCAGGTAGGTGGGCATGTACGCGAACAGGAGGTAGTAGCCGGGGCCGTTCAGTGCGGGGAGGAAGATGGTCAGCGCGATGGCTTTGAGGTGGCGCTTGGACGTGAAGACGGTGCGCAGGGGGTTGCGTTCCACTTCGTTGCGCTCACGGAGTGCCGCGAAGTGCGGGGTATCTTCCATCTTGGAGCGGATGTAGAAGCCGACGTAGCCCAAGGGCAGGGCGAAGAGGAACGGGATGCGCCACGCCCAGGATTGCATGGTCGAGTCGCCGAGGGTGGTGATGAGGCCGGCGGAGAGGGCGCTACCGAAAAGCAGGGCGCAGAAGGAACCGACCGCGATGAAGCTCATGGAGTAGTTCCGGTGCTTGTTGTGGGCGTATTCGCCCACGAACGCCATGGCCCCTGCCACTTCGCCGCCGGCAGAGAATCCCTGAAGGATCCGGAACAGGATCAGCAAGGCCGGAGCGGCCCAGAAGATGACTGAGTACGACGGGATGAGGCCGATGCACGCGGTGGCCCCGGAGATGAGTAGCAGGAGGACGGCGAGCAGGTTCTTGCGGCCCAGCCGGTCACCCAGGAAACCACAGATGACGCTGCCGAAGGGGCGGGCAAGGAAGCTCACCAGGAAGCCGACGTTGGTCAGGAGTAGGGAGCCGACGTCCTTGGAACCCATGATGTTCATGGCCAGGTACGTGGTCAGCAGGCCGTAGATGCCGTAGTCGTACCATTCCACGAAGGAACCCATGGTGCCGGCAAAGGTCGCTTTGCGCACCATCCTGCCGTCAGCGGTTACGACTTTGATTTGAGCGGTGTTCAGTTCCACTGAGTCCGTCGATTGCTTTGTCATGGTGGGTGCTTTCAGTCTATGAGGGGGCTGGAGTGGGAGAAAGCGCTGTTCAGCTGTATTCGCGGGTTATTTCCGCGGTCATCTCGGCCTCGTGCGCGGCCACGGCGATGACTCGTTCCAGGATTTCGGTGGCACGGGCCTGGGGGATGATGACGACTCCGTCGTCATCGGCGGCGACGATGTCGCCTGCCGAGCAGACGATGCCGCCGATTGCTACGGGTTCGCCGATGACTCCCGGGCCGTTCTTGAACGGACCGGCAGGGGTGACTCCGCGAGCAAAGACGGGGAACTTGATTTCGGTGATGGTGGCGCGGTCGCGGATGTAGCCGTCAATGACGGCCCCGGTGGCGCCGGCGGCTTCGAAGCGCTGGGACAGCTGCTCACCCACCAAGGCACGGTGTTCGTGGCCGAAGCCGTTGATCACCACCACGTCACCGGGCTGGATGTAGTTCAGCGCTTCGATGACTGCGGCGTTGTCTCCCGCGGCACCGAGGACGGGGAGGGCCGAGCCGACACAGCGGGCGCCTTCCCAGACCGGGCTGATTCCGCCGTCGACGATTCCGAGCCGCTCCATGGCGTCACCGATGTTTGCCACGGGGAACGGTTCGAAAGCGCGGACCAGTTCGCGGGGCGGCCGGGTCCATGATGCGGTGCGGACGGTCAGTTCGAGTGTTGTTGCCATTTTCTTCGCCTTTGGTTTCTTCCCAGGAGCCGGCGCTTTGGGCGTCGATCGTCTTGAGACGTCAATCACATATGAGAAGAGTTTCGCGTTTTAAATTCATGCCGTCAAGGGTTTCCCGTTACGGGCATGTAAATGATTCGCAACCATGGCTCGCTGGCGATGTGGTTCCATTGATGGCCGCTCGGCAGGGATTGTACGGGAGAATGGGATTCGGTTGGACATTCTGACCAGTCGAACCCTAGACGACCAGGCAGAAAGCGGAAGCGATGCAGGAATTGGATTCAACGGACAAGCGGATCCTTGCCGCGCTCGACGACGACCCCCGGGTGCCGATCATGGTCCTCGCCCAGCGCTTGGGCTTGGCTCGCGGGACCGTCCAGTCGCGCCTTGAGCGCATGTCGGCGTCGGGCGCTTTGCGTCCGAACAGCAGCCGGGTGCTGCCCTCGGCGCTGGGCCGCGGCGTTGCGGCGGCGGTGAGTGCGGAGTTGGATCAAAGCCGGTTGAACGAGGCGATCGCTGCCCTCCGCGACATCCCCGAGGTGCTTGAATGCCATGCGCCAGCCGGGGACACGGACCTCATCATCCGCGTGGTCGCCACAAGCCCCGACGATCTATACCGGGTGTCCGAAGAGATCAGGCTGTGCCCCGGAATCGTGCGCACCTCCACCAGCATGTTCCTGCGCGAGGTGATTCCGTACCGCACAACAGGACTGCTGGGGGCGTGAACTCATACCTGGAAGTAGTGGTTTCTTCGGGGTTTCCGGTGCGGGTCGGTGTGGGGTGGCGGGATGAACCAGGGGATGCCGTTGCGGACCTGGATGTGCCAGTCTTCCTTGTGGATCAGGTGGTGGTGATGGCTGCAGAGCAAGGTCCCGTTCGCGGTGCTGGTGGGCCCGCCCCGGGACCAGTACTCGATGTGGTGGGCCTCGCACCACGGGGCCGGCATGGTGCATCCGGGGAAAGCGCAGCCCTTGTCCCGGGCCGTGATGGCCTTGCGGATATGCGGCGGGAAGACCCGTGAGGCCCGTCCGATGTCCAGGACCTGGCCCTCGCCGCCCAGGACCACGGGGATGATGTCCGCGTCGCAGGCGATCTTCCGCAACGTCCCCGCCGGGACGGGGCCGGTGAACGTGAAGGACCCGGTGCCGCTGAAGGACCCGGGCCGCGAGACTTTGCTGGACTTCGAGGCCTGACCGGACTGTGGATCCGGATCCGGGCTGCCTTGGGGGAAGAGGTCTCGGTGGTCGATGGTGGCCAGGATCTGCGGGCGCTGGCCGCCGGTGGCAGGCAGGGACCCGGTGGCCAGGGCGAGCCGGCAGGCGCCGATCAACCCGTCCAGGAGCTTCTGCGCCCTCGACCGCCGGTCCAGCGCCCCGGCCTTCTCCGCCGCCACGCCGGACGGATCACCGGAGGAATCGGCGAAGCAACCGCCGGATGGTTCCGCGCAGGCAGGAACCGTTCCGCGGGGTGCTGTGTCGCGGGGTGTTGTGTTTTGGGGTTCGGTGTCTTGGGGTGTGCGGGTGCGGGGGTTGGCGGCGGTGTTCATGACGGTGAGCAGGTGTTCGTATTGTTCGGCGGTGGCGAAGATCTCCACGTGCGCGAGCCCGTGCTTGGGACGGCGCAGGAACGCCCCTTGATGGTGGCGCAGGGATTCTTCGGACGGTTCCGGGCCGTCCTGGTCGATCGCCTCGACCCAGCGCCGGGCAACCCTGGCCAGGAAGTCCTGGTCGTTTTCCGCCGCGGTCCGGGCCAGGGCGTGTTCCATTTCCGCGGCCTTCTCCGGGGCGCACAGCGGACGCACCTTCGCCACGGCCATCGTGATGATCCCGGCCGCGCCCGTGCCGATCGTCCCGGACGCCAGCGCCGCGGCGGTTTCCCCGTGCCGGGCAGGGACCGTGTGCCCGGTGAGGCCCCGGCCCGGCAGCAGCTCCCGGGCCAGCGCGAGCCGGCGCCTGGCCTCGGCGGCACTGATCCGCAGCAACGACCGCAGATGCTCGGCCGTGGACCGGAACTCCCCGCTGACACTCCCCTGCACCGCGCCGGAGGCGCTCTCCTCCACCGCGCCGGAGGCTGTGTCCGTCCCGGACTCACTCCCCGCGTCGGCGGTCCAGCCTGTGGTCCAGCCCGGCCCGCTTGCGGGTTCATCGTTCCGGGCCGTGTCCAGCCCGGCTGCGGCGAGCAGCTGCAGATAATCCAGGGCCCGGGAAAGTTCCTCCACCCCGGACGCGAACGCGACAGCCTCTTCGAGACCCAGGCCTCCGACGTCGTCGGCTGCCTTGTCCGTCAGCGACCTCAGCGCCGCCACGGCCCCCTCCAACACGGCCTGCCGCTCGCCCCGGCCGCCAAGGTCGGGTGGATCCAGCAACGCCGGCCCGCCCGGGACCCCGCCCGGGACCCCGCCCGGAACCCCGGCAAGATGCGGAACACGGGCATGCCGGGACACTCCGGAAAGCCCGCGGGACGCAAGGCCCTGCCGCTTGTCGAAGTATCCGATCGCTTCCATGGAAACACTCTGCCAGGAGGCTACGACATTTAACCGAACTCAGACCGGCGGTCCCGCGTTCGACTTCAGGTTCTTCATCACCAACGTCGAATTGAGGCGCTCGACGGCGGGAAGTGCCGAGAGTTGGTCGTCGTAGAAGCGTTGGTAGGCCGGGAGATCGGCGGCGATCACGCGGAGGAGGTAATCCGGCGAGCCGAAGAGCCGCTGGGCCTCGACGATGTTCGGAATGGCCGCTACCCGGTCTTCGAACTCCGACATCGTGGCGCGGTCAGCCTGCCGCAGGGTCACAAAGACTATCGCCTCGAATCCCAAGCCAATCGCACCCGGATCGATGTCCGCCCTGTACCCCCGAATGACACCGGAAGCCTCAAGGTCCCGCAGCCTGCGATGGCAAGGAGCCACCGTCAATCCCACCTTGGCTGCGAGAGCGGTGGCAGTCATTCGGCCATCCTCCTTGAGGTGGCGCAAAATAGTTCTATCTATTCCATCGATCACGCAAATATCTTACCCAAAGCGCGGCAAGCCTGGCTAAAAATGCGAACACTTATGGGCCGATTTTCCATAAAGTTCATAGTGCAACCACCAGCCAGGAGCCACCATGAATCCCCAGCTTTTCATCGCCTTCGTCATTGTCGCCGTCACCTTGGCGTGCACCCCGGGCGTCGATTGGGCGTATTCGATTGCCGCTGGCCTGCGGCAGCGCAGCTTCCTCCCCGCCGTGGCCGGCCTGTGCAGCGGCTATGTGCTCCACACGGCCCTCCTGGTGGCCGGGCTCGCGGCCCTCTTAACGGGAGTTCCGGGGCTTCTTGGCTGGCTGACGATCGCCGGCGCAGTCTACTTGCTGTGGCTCGGAGGGAGCACCATACGCTCGTGGCGAGGCGCAAGCTTCAGTGCGGATGACGCCGTCGGGCAGTCCCGAAACCAGTTGCGCACCTTCCTGCAAGGCCTGGGCACAAGCGGCATCAACCCCAAGGGCCTGCTGTTCTTCCTGGCGCTTGTGCCGCAATTCGTGAGCCCCGAGGCGTCTTTGCCGGTGCCCGTGCAAACAGGCGTGCTGGGTCTTACGTTCGTCCTGTTCGCGGGCATCATTTACACGGCGGTGGCCCTGACCTCGCGAAAGCTGCTGCAGTCCCGACCTTCCGCCGCACGCGTAGTGACCCTGGCGAGCGGGATCATCATGGTGGGGCTCGGGGCTGTTCTGTTGGGCGAACAGTTGCTTCCGCTGCTGCGGTAACGCGGCCCTAGTCGCCCGGCTCGCCGAAGTCCTTGTTCCACATCCGGCGGACCTCGACGTCCCTGCGGATCCCATCGACGGCCTCAAGCTCGGTCTCTTCCGGTTTGCGGCGCGGAGCCCGCTTAGCGACAAGAGGCAGCGGGTTGGGCCGCCGCCTGGCCTCAAGCATCGACAGCGCCCGGTCCGTGAGCGCGTCGTTGCGCAAGGCAAGGCTGGTCTTCTTCCTCCGGAGTACTTCCATGAGAGCGGCCTGTGCCGCCTCCCGCTCCCCCAGCACCCTGAGCGACTGGGCTCGTATCAGCAGCAGCGCCGCCGAGAGGTCATCGGTGTTGCGCAGCCCCTCAGTCCAGGCGACGACGTCGGCGTGCCGCTCTAGCGCCGCCGCCGCGGTGCAGCGGGCCAAGGCGGAGGGCAACGACGGCGGCAAGCTAGCCAGGATGTCCAGGGCTTCCGGCATCTGGCCCGTCTCCCGGAAGCAATGCGAAAGGGCAAGGTATACGGCTTCCTCGCTGAAGAGGACGGAAACGTCAATCCGCTCCGCGACCTCGACCCGCGTGACCACCCTGCGGAGGTAGCTTGAGGAGAACTGGCTAGCGGCGTCGTCGATCCGTATGGACAGGCCCCGTTGCAACAGTTCCGATGCCCGGAGATATCCGCCGTGTTTGTAAACAAGCAGCCCGGCGATCACGTAGCACAGGCCCGCCCAGCCGGGGTAGGTGCGTGCCAAGCTGATGAGGCGGTCCGGTTCCGTGCTGGTGAAGACGGCGTCGTACACCGATTTGGCGGTCTTGCCGGCCAGCCGCTTGAGTCTGGGAGCATCCCCGGCGACGTCGATCCGGCCAGCCGTTTTTCCTCTCAAGACGCCCCAAATCGCACCGCTCAAGCCCTCAGCCAGTCCACCCACCGAGGTGCGGACATGTCCGTTCCGGAACGGCGTGATGTCCCTGGTGTCCGCGAAAATCGCTCCGCGGACCCCGGGAGCCGATGGCTCACTCATGGTTGCCCTGCCATCGCAGGATAAAGCGTCGCAGAAATGGGCATCACAGAACCATGCTAGCCGCGCTTGTCCCGACCGTTCCCCTCTATTTCCGGGGTTTTCGGGAGTAAGATATCCACGTCGGCAGGGTTCCGACTCCTTGCCGCGATGCGGCCCTCCATTTGAAGGGCCGGATTAATATCGTGATCGGGAGGAGCTATGACTACTGCTTCACACCCCGCGCAGCACCACGCAATGGGGCTGACGCTCCACAACACAGCACTCGGTTTGGGCTGGGTTTTCCTGGCTGTTGGCGTCCTGGGATTTATCCCGGGCATCACCAGCAATTATGGCGCCATGACCTTCGCTGGACATGACTCGGGCGCCATGCTTCTTGGAGTTTTCCAAGTATCCATCCTGCATAACATTGTTCACCTGCTATTCGGCGCGGCAGGCCTGTACTTCGCGAGGACTGGAAGGATGGCGCGCGGCTACCTCATCGGTGGCGGCGCAATCTACCTCGTCCTGTGGATCTACGGTCTCATCACTATGTCGAACATGAGCGCTGACTTCGTGCCCATGAACGCCGCGGACGACTGGCTGCACCTGGTTCTCGGTGTTGTGATGGTTGCCCTTGGCCTGTGGCTCGGACGCGACGTAAGGGAGGAGTCGAAGGGCCGCGCCATGTAGTGCACCCTGACTCTGCAGCACTCTGCAGTTGCACGACGGCGACCGTCCCGTTACGGGCGGCCGCCGCCTTTGCGTCCTGGCCGCCCAGCCGTTCCGGGTTGCCTACCCGAGGAGCCTGCGTTCGTAGGCGAACGCCACCAGCTGAAGCCTTGTGCGCAGCCCGAGCTTGCTGAGCACACTGCGCAAGTGGGTTTTCACTGTGGCTTCGGAGACAAACAGGCTTTGCGCCATCTCGGCGTTCCCCAAGCCTTTGGCCGCCAGGAGGAACACATCCCGCTCGCGTGGAGACAGCTCGTCCATCACGGCGAGGTCCGGCCCGGCGACCGGCACCGTCCTCGCCGCGTGCTGGAAGAGTTCGTGAACCGAACCGGGTGCGATCACCGAGTAACCCGAATATACGGTCCGGATGGCAGCCAACAGGAATTCCGGCTCGGCGCTCTTGAGGAGGTAGCCGCTCGCGCCCGCCTGCACGGCTTCAACCACGGCCTGGTCCCTGTTGAAGGTGGTCAGGGCGATGATCTTTGGCCTGTCCGCGCCGGCAGCGTCGGCCTCCTCCGTGATGCGACGTGTGGCCTCGACTCCGTCCAACACGGGCATTCGAAGATCCATCAGCATGACGTCCGGCCGGTGCTTGGCCGCGAGCGCCAAGGCTTGTTCGCCGTCGTCGGCCTCCCAGGCCATGTCCATGTCGGCTTGGCTCTGCACCAGCATGCGTATGCCGGAGCGGAACAAGGGTTGGTCGTCCACCAGGGCAACCGTGATGGGTGTTTCAGCCACGTCCGACGCTTTCCTGCTCAGTGCCCGACGACGGCGAGGCGGCCTCGAGGGCGAGCGCCGGCTCCTGCTCCGGTTCCGTGCCGGACGAAACATCCTCGTCCGCTCCGTTTTCCGGAAGGAGCGCAGCCGGGCGTGAACCATAAGGAATGAAAACCGTCACACGGAACTGCTCGCCGTCGGGCCCGGAACTGAGCCATCCGCCGGCAAGATGCGCACGCTCGCGCATTCCGGGGATGCCGCGGCCCACGCGCCCGGTGGTACCGCCGTCGTCCGTCCCCCCAATCGAAACGGACGCCGGCAATTCCGAAGCAACGTGCATGGTCAGCCCTGGGCCGCTCCAGTCAAAATGAAGGCGCACGGCGGTGCCGCGTCCGCCGTGCTTGAGAGCGTTTGTGAGGCACTCCTGCACAATCCGGAATACTGCGAGTTGTTGACCCGCGCCAAGCTCGACAGGGGTTCCGGTTTCGCTCTGCTGGACCTTGAGGCTCCCCTGGCGCATCCGCTCGACAAGGCGCCCGACATCGGTGAGCCGGGGCTGCGGGGCCACCAGACCGTCGTCGCGCACTCCCTCAATGACGCGCTGGGCGTCCACCAACGCGTGACGGGCCGATACCGCGATGTTTTCCAGGGCGTCGAGCACTGCCTTGGGTTGGTCCTGGCTGAGATAACGGGTGCCGTCGGCTTGCGCCGCGATCACTGCAAGCGAGTGTGCCAGGACATCGTGGAGGTCGCGGGCGATCCGCGTGCGCTCCTGCTCCACGACCAGCTCGACTTCGGTCTCCTTGAGGCTTGCCTGGGCGAGGACCTTGGACTGGAATAGCTTTCCTCGGTCCTCATAAAGAGCCAAGGCAATGCCGACAGCCGCACAGCCGGCCGCGATCAGGATCAAGGTGGAGAAGAGCTGCCAGCCGTAGTAACTCAGGGCGCCCCGGTCTCCCGAATATAGTGGCCTGAACCAGCCAACGCCCTGCCCGTAGCGCCACGACAACATCAAAAAGGTTATGACGGCTGTGAACACGAGGTTGGCTACTCCTGCGATCGACCGCTGCCCGCGGGATCCGGTCCACAGAATGAACGCCAGCGCGATGTACGAACCGATGTAAATTGCCCAATGATTGGGCCAAGGCGCACGGATGAAATGGATCAATTGACCGAGCAAGAGTATGGCGGTCAGCCCGAGCGACACATAGGGTTTCCACACCGCTGTAGCTATAGCCAAAGTCATCAGAACGAGCATCCAGGTGCCGGGCCAATAGTTCAGCCCCGGCCCCATCCTTCCAGCCTCGCCCACGCACCAGAGCGCGAAGAAAATGACGGCCGCCGCGGGGGCGCCCCAATGCCGTGCAACTTTCATTGTCTGTTCCATGTCAGCCACCCTATCCACGGCCAAGGACGCGGCGACGCCGATTCCGCCCTCCAGCGTCCGATCTCCACCCGGAAGCCAGTGGATTCATCCTTGGAGCCAATGCAAGAGGTGAGCGAGCGTTTGTCAAAAGGGGGTTAAAGGTGAGCGAGCGTTTGTCATGCCAAACGCCGGCTCACATATCACGCCCAAAACCCAAACCCCGGCTCACATATCCGGCCCAAAACCCAAACCCTCGCTTACCTACGCTGACGTGGGTCCCTGAGAACGACGGCGGAACAAAGAACGACGGCGACGCTCCCCAGCACGGGAGCGTCGCCGTCGTCGGCTATTCGGGTTGAACGCTTGCGGGCTTATTCAGCGGCCGCGGCAACCGCCGCGGTGACCGCAGGCGCAACGCGGGGATCCAACGGGCTGGGCACGATGTAGTCCGCAGAGAGTTCTTCCTCGGCCAGCGCTGCGATGGCTCGGGCCGCGGCGATCTTCATGGCCGGGGTGATGCGGCGTGCGCCGGCGTCCAAGGCTCCGCGGAAGATCCCGGGGAAGGCCAGCACGTTGTTGATCTGGTTCGGGAAGTCGCTGCGGCCCGTGGCCACGACAGCGGCGTACTTGACGGCGACCTCGGGCAGAACTTCCGGGTCCGGGTTGGACAGGGCGAACACGATCGATTCCTGGTTCATGAGCTTCAAGTGCTCCTCGGCCAGCTTGGACGAGGAAACGCCGATGAACACGTCGGCGCCCTGCAGCGCTTCTGCCGGTCCGCCGGAAAGGGCACGGGGGTTGGTGCGCTGGGCGAAGCGCGCCTTGACGCTTCCTGAATCAGCCACCAGGTCGGCACGCTCGGCGTTGATAATGCCCTTGGAATCCAGAAGGACGACGTCCTTGACGCCCGCGGTCAGCAGGATCTCGGAGACCGCGATGCCTGCGGCACCAGCACCGGAGACCACAACTTTCAGTCCCTCGAGTTCACGGCCGGTCACCTTGGCGGCGTTCGTCAACGCCGCGAGAACCACGACGGCGGTGCCGTGCTGGTCATCGTGCATGACGGGGCAGTCGAGGGCTTCGATGAGACGCTCTTCGAGTTCGAAGCAGCGGGGCGCGGAGATGTCTTCGAGGTTGACGGCACCGAAGCTCGGACGCAGGCGGACCAGGGTCTCGATGATTTCGTCCACGTTGGTGGTATTCAGGACCAAGGGGATCGAGTCGAGATCACCGAAGGCCTTGAAGAGGGCGGATTTTCCTTCCATGACGGGGAGGGAGGCGCTGGGTCCGATGTTGCCAAGGCCCAGGACCGCGGTCCCATCGCTGACGACCACCACGAGCCGCTCGGCCCACGTGTGCGTGCGTGCAAGCTCAGGGTTGGCATGGATGGCGCGGCTCACTTCGGCGACGCCGGGGGTGTAGGCAATGGAAAGGTCCCGCTTGTTCAAAAGCGGTACGGTGCTGGAAACGGAGAGCTTGCCGCCTTCGTGGGCGGTGAAGATTTCCTCTTCGCTCAGCGCCAGGGCAGTCAGATTCTGTTCAGGGGTGATGGTCTCGACGGACACGTCTTTGTCTCCTCAGGCTAGCCGTGAACCCACGGCACAATTCGGGCAGGTGTAGAGGCTTCGGTGCCGGACCATGGGTGGCTGGTCCGCGCTGTGAAACTCCTGCGGATATGGGCTGCTAGCCGCTCGGCTCCTGTCTTCGTAGACAAGAGCTTGATAGGAAGACTAGAGACATCGAGCCATAAACTCATACTTTTGGTCGTAGTGGTCTAGACCAATTACGTTGATTCCCGGAAAAACTACGCGTCCGTAATCAACTTGCAGGCGTTCTTGAGGTCCTTCTCCGCGTCGAATAGTGAGATCCGGCGGCAGTTGACGGACTGGACCAGACCACTGACGACGTGGAGCAGAATCCGGGCCCTCCCGGCGTCACCGATCGCAGCCGCGACCATCTGGGCGGAGAGCGATTCGATATCCCGCAAGAGCACGGGGATGTCGCCATCGCGGGTGTCCCACGTGCGGGAAAGACAGTGTTCGACGGCGGGTTGCATGACCCGCATGTGGAAAATCTCCATTCCGAGTCCGGCCAGTTCCTGCTGGCTGCACCTCGACGATGCCGGCTTGGAGTCGTTGAGTTCCCGGAGTTGCTGCCGGTACACGGCGAGCATCAGATGGACCGTGGAGGGAAAGTAGCGGTAGAGGGTCCCGAGCGGAACGTGGGCCCTGGTGGATACGTCCGAAAGGCTCACGGTATCGAACTGCCGCTGGGCGAATCCCGCGGCAGTCTTCAATATCCGGGCGTAGCGCAATAGCTGTCTCGGCGTGGTGGGAGCTGCTGCCATTTGGGGCAGCCCCGCTGCCAAATCCAGCGAATACGGTTCCAAGGAGTTCGGTTCGGACATTTCCGGCGTTCTGTTGGTGTGGGCTTCGTTCTGGGAGATTGCGCGGCCCCGCAAAGGCCGGGCGCGTCCTGACAATGATACGGCAGCAAGTTGTCAGTTCCCTGAGAACGGATTCGCCGGGCTACGCGACGCCCTTGATCTTCACCACGAACAACGCCCCGAGCAGACCGATGGCAGCCGCGGCCACATACAGCGAGACGTAGCCACCCCAGAACGCCACAAAGGGGTAAGCAATAAGCGGCGCGATCACTTGCGGCAAAGAGTTGGCCACGTTGATAACCCCAAGGTCCCTGCCCCGGTCCAGCGCCGTGGGCAGCACCTGGGTAATGAGGGCGAAGTCGACCGCCAGATACGCACCAAAGCCGATACCGAGCACCGCGGCGCCGGCAATGGCCCCCGTCCACGTGGGCTCGAACCCGAGGATCAAGGCAGCTATCGAAATGACGACGGACGAGACAATGACCAGCGGTTTGCGTTTGCCCATGCGGTCACTGATGGCACCGCCCACCACGCTGGTGATGATCACCATGACGGCATAGAGGCCCGTCAGGACGAGGACCCCGAACTCCGGCTTGAGGCCTTGGGTCTCCTCGAGGTGCACGGCATCCTTGAGGAAGAACAGCAAGTACAACGTGACCATGTGGTTGCCGACATTGACCAGGAACCTCGTCAGCCAGGCCCACGCGAAGTCCGGATATTTGACGGGCGAGATCCAAAAGCCCTTGACGAATGTCCAGAGTTTGAACGCTGGCCTCGCCTCAGGGACGAGCGGGACGTCGTCGTTCTTGAAAAGATAGAGCACGACGCCGGCCAGCAGCCCGGCAGCGCACACGACGTAGCCGAGGGCAAAGTTCCCCGAAACGGCCGACGCGATCACCGCGCCTGCAAGGATCCCCACGGTTTGGCCCATAGCTGCAAGGCCGCCGACCGCGCCGCGCTGCGGCACTGGAACCCGATCCGGAATAGCCGCTGTGATGGCGGCATAGGCTCCATTGCAACCGGCCTGGACAAGGCACCACAGAATCGTCATGACCGCCACATTCGGAGCTCCCGCGAGGGCCACCAATGCTACGGCGCCCAGGATGGCACCGAGGAGCACCCATGGGACCCGCCGTCCGAAGCGGGACGTGGTGCGGTCGCTGAACGCACCGAAAAGGGGGTTCGCCACAAGGGATACCGCAGCACCGCATCCCGTGACCAGGGCAAGAATGGCTTCCTTTTGGACTTCGTCAAAGTGGATGGCCTGCTGCCCGAGCAAAACCTGGATCGGGCCGAAGAAGGCGGCGTTGATGCCCACATTGACGAGCACCACTCCGGTGACCCACAGCGGGCGGACGCGTTGCACGGGCTCGGCGAGCGCCGTCGTCGGGCCTGCCTGCATCCCCATAGGATCCGTCACCGGTCTTTCAGGCAGTGAACCAGGCAGATCGGACAGGCTCATGATGGTGCTCCCCTGCGTCTGGACGTGTGAATTCAGCCTAGCGCCCGCGCGCGTTAGGGTAACTCCAACGGACCGAGGAGGATCAACGATGAACAGCCCAGCGAACCCCATCAACACCGCCGATCTCTACGACGAGCGTGCCGAAGATGTTGAGTCGATATCACTGCAGTTCCAGGACCTCGGCGGCGTGTCCCACTTCAACGGCCCCGTTCGCACGATCAAGTGCTTTGAGGACAATGCACTCGTAAAAACCGTCCTGGCAACCGCCGGCGAAGGCGCCGTGCTGGTGGTGGACGGCTACGGCTCCCTGCGCGCAGCCCTCATGGGAGACATGATTGCCGAGAGCGCCGTGGCGAACGGCTGGGCCGGCGTCGTGATCAATGGGGCCATCCGCGATCGCGTGGCGATCGCGAAGCTGCCGTTGGGCGTCAAGGCCTTGGGAAGCAACCCCAGGAAGAGCTCCAAAGTGGGCCGTGGCGAAGTGGACATCCCGTTGGTGATTGACGGAGTGCACATCGAGCCCGGCAACCTTATCTACTGTGATCCTGACGGGATTCTCGTGGAGCGGTGACATTTTTCTCTCCGATTCGGTAAGACAGGGAATACCGGAGCGATTAGGATAGTTACTGAAAGCAACTATCCTGCTTGGTCCCCTTTTCTTCCACCCTTGGAGAAGCAATGTCCAAAGCCACGCCCGCGCGGGCCGCCGGAGAGGTCCTGACACACCGCCAGACGCTCACCGTCATGGTGGGCCTCATGCTCGGCATGTTCCTGTCCTCCCTGGACCAGACCATCGTGTCCACGTCCATTTACACCATCGCCAACGACCTGGACGGCTTGTCCCTGCAGGCGTGGGCCACTACGGCCTACCTCATCACATCCACGGTGACCACCCCGCTGTACGGCAAGCTCAGCGACATCTTCGGCCGCCGCCCGCTGTACCTCGCCGCGATCCTGATCTTCCTCGCCGGCTCCCTGTACGCCGGTTCGGTGCACTCCATGACCGAACTCGCCATCGCCCGAGGCATCCAGGGTATGGGCGCCGGCGGTCTGCTGGCCCTCGCGCTGACCATCATCGGCGATATCGTTGCCCTGAAGGATCGCGCCAAGTACCAGGGCTACTTCATGTCCGTCTTTGGCGTGTCCTCGGTCCTCGGCCCGGTTGTCGGCGGCGCGTTCGCCGGCTCGGCAAACATCCTCGGATTCGACGGCTGGCGCTGGGTCTTCTTCATCAACCTGCCCATAGGCCTGGCCGCACTCGCCGTAGTGTTCTTCTTCCTCCACCTGCCCGCGAAGCACGTCAAGCAGAAGATCGACTACTGGGGCGCAGGAGCCATTACGCTGGCGATCGTTCCGCTGCTGCTCGTGGCCGAACAAGGCCGCAGCTGGGGCTGGACCTCCGGCAACTCGTGGATCTGCTACGGACTTGGCGTCATCGGCATCATCACGTTCCTGCTGGTTGAGCGGCGTGCCGGCGACTACGCACTGATCCCCCTGCGCCTCTTCGGGAACATCACGTTCGGTTTGTCTTCCCTGCTGAACTTCATCATCGGTATCGGCATGTTCGGTGCCATCGCGATGCTCCCGATGTACCTGCAGCTGGTCAAGGGCCTCACCCCTACTGAGGCGGGCCTCATGATGATCACCTTCACGGTGGGCATCCTCTTCGGTTCCATTACAGCGGGACGGACCATCTCGGCGTCGGGCGTCTTCCGGATCTTCCCGATCCTCGGTACGGGCATCCTGACCGCCGCGGCCATCGTCATGGGCCTGTCCCTCGGCGTCGACACCGGCCTCTGGGTTCCCGGCCTGATCGCCGTATTCTTCGGCATGGGCCTGGGCTTCTGCATGCAGCCGCTCACCCTCGCCATGCAGGTCTCCGTACCGCCGAAGGACATGGGCGTAGGCACGTCCACCGCGGCGTTCTTCCGTTCCATGGGCGGCGCCGTGGGAACCGCGGTGTTCATCTCGATGCTCTTCAGCCTGGCCGCCGACAAGATCGCCTCGGGCATGAAGGACGCCATGGGCAGCGCGGACTACCTCAAGGTGCTCAAGGATCCTGCGGTTGCGGCGGATCCCGCAAACGCCAAGCTGTACGACTTCTTCAAGAACGGCGCCACGAACGATTCGCTCAACGACACCAGCTGGCTGCACCACGCCAACCCGGTGCTCACCCGGCCCATCGTTGAAGGCTTCGCGCAGTCGATCGACACCGTGATGCTGACCGCGGCGGCGTTGACCGGCCTCGCGTTCCTCATCAGCTTCGCCTTGCCGAACAAGAAACTGACGGATCCGAAGGCGGCAGCGAAGGAATCCGTTTCCGCGCACTAAGTTCCTCCTCTTCGACCGCGTCACGGCAGGCAGTCTTTTGGACTGCCTGCCGTTGTGGTTTCCAGTGTTCGCGCTGGGGAGTGCCCGACGGCGGCGCAAAAGTTTGCGTGGCGTGACACGTCCGGTGTGGCCGGCCCGGTTGACTGGAAGTCACGCTGGCAGCGTGCCACACTGTGTAGCGCGAGTGCACCGGCGTCCCCGTCGGACTCAGCTGCCGATGACGACCGCGCCGCACAATCCACTAATTTTCCTCAAGGGAGAGCCATGCCCAATTCCAGCTCCGACAGCCGTTCCGGCGTCCCACGCAAGGTAATTGGCCTGGCCGTTGCCGGAGCTGTGGGCGGTTTCCTCTTCGGCTTCGATTCCTCCGTGGTCAACGGCGCCGTGGATGCGATGAAGGACGAATTCATGCTGAGCGCAGCCGTCACGGGCTTCGCTGTGGCGGTCGCGCTGCTCGGCTGTGCCGCAGGGGCGTATCTTGCGGGCAAGGTGGCGGACCGCTACGGCCGTATCCCGGCCATGAAGCTTGGTGCCGCCCTCTTCCTGGTCAGCTCCATCGGGACTGGCTTGGCCTTCAGCATCTGGGACCTGGTTTTCTGGCGCCTGGTGGGCGGCCTGGGAATCGGCCTCGGGTCGGTGATCGCGCCGGCCTACATCTCGGAAATCTCACCGCGCCAGGTCCGCGGCCGGCTCGCGTCGCTGCAGCAGTTGGCGATCACCACCGGTATTTTCGCGGCCCTCCTGTCCGACGCCGTCCTGGCGACGTCCGCGGGAAGCGCCCACCACGCCTTGTGGCTCGGAATTGAGGCCTGGCGCTGGATGTTCACTGCCTGCGCGCTGCCTGCCGCGATCTATGGCCTGATCGCCTTCCGGCTGCCTGAGTCCCCGCACTTCCTGGTCCTCAACGGCAAGGAAGACACCGCACGAAAGATCTTCGACACCCTGATGCCCGGCGACGACACCGAACGCCACATCCGCGAAATCCGTGACTCCATCAAGCATGACGAGCTCTCCACCAAGAAGGGCTCGCTCCGCGGCAAGGCTTTTGGCCTGCAGCCCGTGGTGTGGATCGGCATCATCTTGTCGGTGCTGCAGCAATTCGTCGGCATCAACGTGATCTTCTACTACTCCACCACCCTTTGGAAGGCAGTCGGCTTCCACGAGCAAGACTCCCTGGCGATCTCCGTGGCAACGTCCGTCACCAACATCCTGGTCACCCTCGTGGCAATCGCCCTCGTGGACCGCGTCGGCCGCCGGCCCATCCTGCTGACGGGCTCGATCGGCATGGCCGTGTCCCTGGGTGCCATGGCACTGGCTTTTTCTTCCGCCAGCGGGACGGGATCTTCGGTGTCCTTAGCCGGCGCCTGGGGTCCGGTGGCCCTGGTAGCCGCAAACGTGTTCGTGGTGAGCTTCGGCGCTTCGTGGGGACCGTTGGTGTGGGTTCTCCTGGGCGAGATCTTCCCCTCACGCATCCGTGCCCGTGCACTCGGCCTGGCCGCCGCGGCCCAGTGGATCGCCAACTTCGCCATCACCTTGAGCTTCCCTATCATGGCGGCCGGTTCGCTGCCGCTGACTTACGGCATGTACGCGCTGTTCGCCGCGGCGTCGTTCTTCTTTGTCATGTTCAAGGTGCCGGAAACCAACGGCATGTCCCTTGAGCAGGCCGACACCTTGTTCGTCCCGAAAGGCTCCCGGCCCGCAGAGCTCGCGATCACCGAACCGAAGTAGCCTCACCTCCCCGGCTACACCCAAGTAGCTCGCAGTTGTTGTCGTTTTGACGGGGCAAAGTCATATGGTCGTAGCAACGCTCTGATTGATGGAGCGTTCTATGGTCAGGTCATTTCCTCAGAGTGCCCGCAACGAGTTTGTGGACT
>NZ_JBFBLA010000024.1:0-72666 GCF_040702485.1 Arthrobacter sp. NPDC080031 | reverse complement strand
AGGGTGCGGTCGGTCATGACGAGCTGGACTTCCACCGCGCTGATCCCGCCGGGGGTGCCGGTGGTGCGTTCGACGAGGGTGTCGGCCATGATCTGTCCCCGGGACCGGGTCTCGCCTCCGGTGGAGCGGAGGGTGTCGGCGTGCCGGGACAGGGCCGCGTGCACGGCCACGCCCTGGGCGACGGGGAGCAGCGCGGTCAGATAGGTCATGGTGTCCGGTGCCGGGCGCAGGCTCACGTGCCGTTCCTCGGCGGCACGGGCCGCGCGCCGGGTGACGGAGCGGGGGTCCCGGCGGTAGGCCGCGGTCCGGGCCGCGGCGATGATGGCCTTGTCTCCGGCGCCGTCGAAGGTTCCGGTGTCGGCGGCGAGTTCTTCGTCCACGGCGCAGCGGTCCTCGGCGGACAGGCAGGCCGTTTCCTTCACCAGCAACGTGGCCCGCCATTCATTCAGCTGTCCGGTCTGGAGGGCGGCGAGTGTGTGCGGCATTTCGGTCACGAGGGCTTTGGCGAGCCCGTGGAGCCGGGACCCGCGGGCCGGGGATTCCCGCCGGGCCAAGGCCACCTGCGCGGCGACGCCGCGTCCGCGTTCCTCGGCCGGGACGCCTGCGTCCGCGTCGGCGCTGCGCTGGGCGGCATCGAACGCGACCGCGATCCGGGCTTGCGCGGCGGCGGCCGCGGACTTCAGATCCTCCAGGGCACGCAACTGGTTGATCAGTTCGGCGCGGTCGCCAGGTTCGGTGCCGGCGGCGTCGGGCCGGAACGAGGCAACGGCATCGATAAAGTCCCGCACCCAGGCATCTGACACAGCCATATCCGGACCTGCGCCGCCCGACGGCGCGCCCGATCCGATCAGCTGTGTTCCCCGGTTCCCGGCCATAACCCAAGCATTCCAGAGGGGTCCGACTTTTTAGGCGGGACAACCAGTCCAGCCGAAAGATCGAAGGATCGCCAGAAAATCGGGCCGGGCGCGGGCGCGCCAAGCGAGTCCCGCCCAGCTCTGGCGGGGGTAGCCGAAGCGGACGAGAATGGGTTGGTGATTCCCCCTCGTCCTGGCGGGGACGGCACCTTGATGAACCCCGCCGCCAGAAAGATTCAAAGCATCTTTCTTACGTTGACCCTTGGCAATACCCTTGCGGCCTCGTTCATCTGGGGGATCAATACCCTCTTCCTGCTGGATGCGGGACTCAGCAACCTCGAGGCCTTTGCGGCGAACGCCTTCTTCACGGCCGGGATGGTCGTGTTCGAAGTGCCCACTGGGGTGGTGGCCGATGGTTGGGGCCGCAGGGTCTCCTTCCTCCTGGGCACGGTGACGCTGGCCGGGTCCACCTACCTCTACTATCTGCTCTGGCAGCTTTCCGCCCCGTTCTGGTGGTGGGCCGTGGTGTCGGTATTGCTCGGTCTGGGCTTCACTTTCTTCTCGGGCGCGGTGGAGGCCTGGCTCGTCGACGCGTTGCGCTTCACAGGATATGACGGCGGCCTGGAGACAGTGCTCGGGCGCGGACAGATGGTGTCGGGCGCTGCCATGCTTGCGGGCTCGGTGGCCGGCGGGGTGATCGCGCAGGTGACCAACCTGGGCGTGCCGTTCCTGATTCGCGTGGGAGTGCTCCTCGCCATGTTCGTCGTGGCCTTCTTGCTCATGCGCGACGTCGGGTTCACCCCCGAACGTTCTGCCCATCCCCTCCAGGCGACTCGCGCCGTCCTCGACGCCTCGATCGAGAACGGTTTGAAAAATCCACCCGTACGGTACGTGATGCTCGCAGCGCCGTTCAGCGCCGGCGTCGGGATCTATGTGTTCTATGCCCTACAGCCGTACCTGCTTCAGCTCTTCGGTGACCGGCGCGCATACTCCGTGGCCGGGCTGGCCGCGGCCATCGTGGCCGGAGCGCAGGTGTTGGGCGGGTGGCTTGCCCCCCGTATCCGCCGCCTGGTTCGCAAACGCACCACGGTGTTGATTCTGAGCGGAGTGGTGAGCGCATCGATTCTGGTAGTGCTCGGGTTCACGAATGTTTTCTGGGTGGCCCTGACCTTATTGACATTCTGGGCCATGGTCGATTCGGCGGCCACACCGGTGCGGCAGGCCTACGTGAACGACATGATCCCGTCGAAGCAGCGGGCAACAGTGCTGAGCTTCGACTCGCTCATGGGATCAAGCGGGGGAGTGGTGGTGCAGCCGCTGCTCGGCAGGGCCGCTGATGTGTACGGCTACTCCGCATCGTTGGCGATCAGCCGCGTCGTCGAGCTGATCGCGGTGCCGTTCCTCCTGGCGAGTCGTCGGCAGCGCTCTGTGGCTGATCAGGCCAACTCCTCGATCGCTGCATCCGACGCGGAACCCCGTAGGAGTTGACCTACGGAAGCCGGGAAGCCCGGAGGAGGTTGGCCTGGCCGGCCTTGTCGGGATCAAGCGGCAAGGGGCTAATTAGCACAGCTGGGCCACGATGCAGAGTGCCATCCGAAAGCGGTTGGCAGCGCACGCCGCCGCGCCCGCGCATGGCGGCGTGCGCGCCCGGAGCCAGGACGTGGTCCATCCAAGCGCAGGGATGGGCAGGCCGCCCGCCCCGGAATCGAACAACGCCGCCACGGGATTCCAACGCGAACTCTTCGCCGATCAGGGGAGCCAGGTGGGCTCCCCGAAGGACTACGTTGCGGCGCGTGAGGAGCGGGTCAAAGGGTGCGACGCCCAGCTCAGCGGCCATGGCTTCGAGGGACTCGATGGCTATCAGGGTGACTGCGGCATCCATGTGCGCTGCTTTGCCGAAGAACCGGTCACCGACGATGCCCTTGCCGCTTACGACGTCGACTTGCTCGGCATCCGTGGTGGGCACCTCGGCAGCTCCATCGCGTGCGCGGCCGAAGTAGGCGTGGCCGGACGACACGAGAAGATGCAGGATCTCCACGTCGTATCTGTAGCTTGGCGTCATGCCATAAGGCTATGCCTGTCCGGGGCCGGCAACCCCCGGGCGCTCTAATCTGAGACCTTAAGAGCTAGTTCTTACGGCGTTGGAAATCAGCGAACGCTCCGATGCCGGTTCCAACAAGCGCGATACCAGCAAGTATTGACCACCATGGCTGCATACATCCGGCGGCCGATATGAATAGCAGAACCGCTACCAGTGCAAATAAAAGCAGGGAAATAGGAATGTCACGAGTACCTTTAGGAGTCAAAACACGCTTCCTTGATCGAGGCGATGCCTAGAATCTCTCCAGCAAGACAACCCCCGCGCTCGACACCACGACCCCACTGGCGACAAGCGCGACAAGTAGAAGACTTCCCATTGAACCTAGCTTAGATCTGCTTGACATGGATCACCTTTCAGAGGGACAGGCGTTTCATAATCAAATTATGCGTGTGAGGCAAATGAGGTCAACAGTTTTTATGAAACAGGTCGAGGGAATTGTTTGGTTATTCTCAAGAGGGAATAACCAATTACGTTTCTCTCGTATGTATCAATACTCAAGCCATAGTCCGCCGCCCACTCAGTTTATGACTTTTGACCACTCAATTTCAGGTATCCATCACTCAATAGGAGCAAAAACTCTTGACATTCATGCGATTCTTATGATCGAGGATTTAGCCCGGGACTGAGCCGCGAAGGTGACCGAGGCGGCGGTTGACCGCCTCGGTCGGCCTCCTAGGCATGAACGGTTGTCGTCACGCCTTCAGCGTGAGTAGGGTTCGCTCCACTCAGCGCCAGAACTCGGAGAGCTGCCCGGCAAGGGCTGTGCCTTGCTCGTAACCCGCGCGGGCCGCGGCCGGACGCAGTGACAGATCCATGGCATTGGCGCCGAACATGTGCTCGGAGTTGCTGTCCGGGAAGATCGTTTCGACTCTGCTTCCGCGTGCGCCGAGTTCGTCGACCTGCGTTGCCAGATGCGTGCCCCACTCCAGCGGTTGCAGTGATCTGCCACCGAAGGGCGAGAGCACCAGGACCCGCCCGTATCCGGCAGCCAGATCGGCATTCTCGGCGTTGGATCGGTAACCGCCGTCGATGTATCGGTTGTCTCCGATCCTGTAAGGCATACCACTGGAACAGCTGGCAGCCACGGCGTCCGCCAGGGGGACTCCGCAGTCGCGGTCGAAAGCGACCGGTTCACCGGTACGGGCATCGACCGCCGTGATAAGCACCCTTCGTTCCGGCCAGTGCTGGCTGGGTAGCCGCGCGGCGACCGTGGTGCGCCATTGTGTTGACCAGGAGCCATTCGACGCCGCCTCCATCTCGAGCGCTGCCGCACCCATTCGCCGGCGCATGTCAGCCACGTCTTGAGCATCGGCGATGATCTTCTTGATCCGCTCCAGGTGGTTGACCACTGGCCCGGCCGGAGTGCGTCCACCGCCGGACCCCATCGGAGCAGTCCGAGGCGGGGGTGCGGGGGCAAGGATGGCGGCAAGCAGTTCAGCCGGTGGCGCACTGGTGATCTGGGCCGCGGCCGTCGACCCCGCCGACGTGCCGATGGTCAGATCGGCGTCGGTCACGTCCAGCCCGGCCTCGAAGAGGCCGGCGACGACGCCGATCAGCCAGGCATTGCCGGTCGATCCGCCGCCGCCGAGGACCAACGCCCGCTCGCGGGAGTGCAAAGGTAAAGAAGATGATGTGTTCATGGGAGTCGCCTTTCGCGAATTGCCTGTGTGGCGCTCCCGGTGGCGACTAAGTCAGTCGCGCGATCGTGGACTGCAGGGGAGCACCCATTGCCGATACTGCGTTCATGGGACTCACCTCCTGCCGATTGATCACGATCGCCGCAACGCTAACACGCCCGCGACGCGGTGCGCAATCGGCGGCATCACGCCCGCTCTCTAATCCTCCACGGGGAACGCCACGCCTTCGCCCACCACACGGAGGCACAGTTCGGTGCCGGGCTTGGTGATGGAAGCGTTCCAGTGCCGGATGGTGATGATCTCGCCGCCTCCCGGGTAGGCCAAGGATGCGCCGGCCGCCGCAACGCGGGGAGCGAGCTTGATCCGCACTGTGGTCTCGGGGCCGAAGTAGTCGGTATCAACCACGACGCCGCGGATGGGACCATCGGGAGCAATCCGGATCTGTTCCGGGCGGAGCATCAACTGCACGAGGCCCTGTGCCGGGGGACGGCGTACGGGTATGCCGCCCAGGGAACACGTGGCCAGGGAGCCTTCCATCCACGCGTCCAGGATGACGGCATCACCGAGGAATTCGGCTGTTGCCCGGTCCGCGGGGCGCGTGTACACAACGAACGGGTTGCCTATCTGCGCCAGCTTGCCGCCGCGCATGATCGCCACTTGATCCGCGAAGGACAGGGCCTCGGCTTGATCGTGCGTCACCAAAATGGTCGTGACCCCGGCTTCGTTCAAGACCTTCGCTACGGCGCGCCGGGTGGCCACGCGGAGGCCGGCGTCGAGCGCGGAGAACGGCTCGTCGAGCAGCATGAGTTGCGGTTCGCGGGCCAGTGCGCGGGCGAGCGCCACTCGTTGCTGCTGGCCCCCCGAGAGCTGGTGGGGCCGCCTCTTTGCCATGTCCGCATCGAGGGAAACCATGTCGAGCAGCTCCTGGACGCGCGTCTTCACGGCGCGGCGGCCGCCGTCGAGCGCTGACTTGTCCAGCCCGAACGCGATGTTCTGCCCCACCGTAAGGTGCGGGAAGAGCGCGCCGTCCTGGGCGACGTAGCCAACATGCCGCTTGTGGGCTGGCACCCAGATACCGTCGCCGGCTACCTTGTTTCCGTTGAGGCTGATGGAACCGGTGTCCGGATGCTCAAAGCCGGCGATCAGGCGCAACAGGGTGGTCTTGCCGGATCCGGAGGGCCCGACGATGGCGGTTGTTCCGCCCTTGGCTACCGAGAGGTTCACGCCCTTCAGCACGGCTTGCGAGCCGAAGTTCTTGGTGACCTCGGCGATGTCCAGATGCGTGTTGGTGGTGGGAGCCACCGAAGCCGCTACGCGGGGTGACGGAAGCCTTGAGGGGGATTGTTCGGTCACTGTCCGGCTACTTTCTTGGACTGTTGGAAAAGCAAGTACGTCATGGGGGCAGACAACAGGATCATGAGCAAGGCGTAGGGTGCCGCGCCCGAATAGTCGATCTCGCTGCTCTTGCTCCAGAATTCGGTGGCCAGGGTGTGCGTGCCGTTGGGGGACAGCAGCAGTGTTGCCGTCAGCTCGTTGACGATGGCGAGGAACACCAGCGCAGCCCCGCCGGCGGCGGCCGGAGCTGTGAGGCGCAGCGTCACTTTCAGGAATGAAACCAGCGGGGCCTTGCCGAGCGATTGCGCGGCCTCGTCGAGTTCCTTGGGAGCCTGGGCGAGTCCGGAGCGGATGTTGACCAGCGCCCGCGGCAGGAACAGCAGTACGTAGGCCGCAATCAGGACCCCGGAGGTCTGGTACACGCCCGGAACCATCCGGATGCTCACGGTCACGAAGGCGAGGCCCACCACGATGCCGGGCAGGGAGCTGGTGACGTAATTGGAGAGTTCAAGCATCTTGCTGAACCAGCTGGGGTGCCGCACGGCCAGATAGGCCATGGGGAAGCCGACGACGATTGTCGCCGCTGCGCCGACGGTGCCATACGCGAGGGTCTGGAGCAGTGCCGGAAGGAATTCGTCGGCTGACCAGACGCGGGCGCCACCCACCACCACCCAGCGAAGGACAAAAAAGACCGGCAATCCGAAGGCAAGGACCGTGAGGGCTAGCAGGGCGAGTTGGGACGGAATCTGGTAGTGGTGCAGGGGAAGCCTGGTCGGCTTGGCCTGGGCGCCGGAACCGATACGGGCATAGCGTGCGGTACCGCGGCTCCTGACTTCGGCCAGGAGCAGGATGAGGCAGAAAAACACCAGGACGCTCGCCAACATGTTCCCGGCGGTGCCGTTGAACGTGGATTGGAACTGGGTCATGATCGCGGTGGTGAACGTGTCGAAGCGGATCATCGCGAACGCGCCGTATTCGGCCAGCAGGTGCAACGACACCAGGAGTGCGCCACCGGTCATGGCGATCCGTAGTTGAGGCAGGACAACCCGGAAGAAGACGGCCCATGGTCCCAAACCAAGGGAAGCTGCGGACTGCTCAATCGCGGGGTCGAGACGCCCCAGCGTCGCCGCCGCGGGAATGTAGACAAGGGGGAAATAGGACAGGGTGGCGATGAGCACGCCGGACCAGATGCCCTCCAGCGAGGGGACTGCGGTCACCCATGCATAGCTGTTGACGAAGGCCGGTATGGCCAGCGGGGCCGCCAGAGCCACGGCCCACCAGCGATGCCCCCGCAGCTTCGTCCGCTCCACGAGCCACGCCCCACCGACTCCCAACACCAGGCATATGGGCACCGTGAAGACCACCAGCATGACGGTGTTCAGGAGCAACTCGCCAACGCGCGGCCGGAAGATGAGCGCGACGGCGGTGTCCCACCCGGTCGCGGCCGTCATGTAAGCGACGTACCCCAGCGGGATGAGCGAAAACAGTGCGATCAGCACGGCCAGGACGGAAATCGCAGAAACGCCGAAAGGCGGGCGGGGGCGCTTGCCCCTGCCCGCCGTCGTCGTGCTCGCCGAAGCCTCGGGAATTTCCGGGGAGATGCGGGCCGATAGATCAGTGGTCACAGAATTACAGCAGTCCTGCCTTGGTCATCAGGTCGGTGACCTTTGCGGAGTTCAATTTGGCCGGATCCACGGTGGGAGCTTGCAGATCCTTGATGGGAACGAGTTTAGCGTTCGAGTCCACCTTGGAAGCGATGGCGTATTCGTAGGAAGTGCCGTTCTTGAGGACTTCCTGGCCCTGCTTGCCGGTGACGAACTTGATGAATGCCTGGGCAGCTGCGGCGTTCTTGGAGGATTTCAGCACGCCGCCGCCGGAGACGGACAAGAAGGCGCCCGGGTCCTGGTTCTTGAAGAAGTACGGGGTAACGTTCTTGGAGTTCTCGCCGGTCTTGGCCTGGTCGCCGTAGTAGTAATAGTGGTAGATCAACGCGGCGTCGACTTCGCCTGCGTTGACTGCCTTCATGGCGGTGCTGTTGCCCTTGTATGCCTTGAAGTTCTCCTTCATGCCCTTGAGCCACTCAGTGGTGGACGCCTCGCCCTTCTGTTCGAGGAGGGCGGCAACAATGGCCTGGAAGTCAGCGCCCGACGGCGAAGCGGCCCACCGGCCCTTCCACTCCGGCTTGGCCAAATCCAGCATGGACTTGGGCAGCTTGTCGTCGCTGATCTTGGTCTTGTCATACACCAGGACGGTGGAGCGGGCGGCGATGCCGGTCCACTTGTTGGTAGACGGACGGTATTCGGCCGGGACCTGGTCCACGGTGGCCTTGTCGATGTCGGCAAAGAGGCCGGCGTTCTCAACCTGGGCCATGGCGGGGGAGTTCTCCGTGAGGAAGACGTCGGCCGGGGATGCCGCGCCTTCCTGGATGATCTGGTTGGAGAGCTCGGTATCGGAACCCTGGCGCACAGTGACCTTGACGCCGGTCTCCTTCGTGAACGCGTCCACCCATTCCTTGGTCAGGGTGTCGTGCTGGGCGTTGTAGACGGTGATTTCACCGGCCACTTTAGCGTCGGCGGACGGGGAGCCGTTGGCTGCGGAGGAGGTGGTGCCATTGCCACAAGCGGCGAGGCTGAGGGCGGTGGTGGCGGCGAGTGCGATGCCGGCCAACGCTTTAGCGCGAATCTTCATGAGGGCTACTTTCTGCGAGCAAGACCTGGGGAGCCCGGGGGAAGAAAATGCGGGCTCACAGCTTGAAACTTTAGGTTAGCCATACCTAAATTTCCATCCAAAATGCCCCATCGTGACCGGAATCACATGTATTACGCAAGGTTTACGTGACCTAATACGACTAGCGGGGGTGCCCCTTAGTGAGCCTCGGACTCTTCTGCGTAGACCCTGCTTGCGTAGTCCTCCAAGGCCTGTGCGCATTGGGCCAGGGCGGCATCCGCTTCAGCGGAGCCAGGTGCCCCGAAGGTGTCGCGCGCCCGGATTTTGGCGAGCCAGTTGACGAGCTTTGTGTAGTCGACCTCGTTTTCCTCGAGCTCGGCATATGTGAAGTGGTTGGCCCGGTATTCCTTCTCGATCCCGCCGAGAAAATCCTTGCAACGGTCAACGATCTCGTCGTACTCATCGGTGCGGGCCGATTGGTAGAGGTCCAGGATGTGGGAGTCGCCTGCGACGACGGTCGAAGACATAAGGATCGCCATTCCGGGCATGTCAAGAATTTCGTGGCACAGCTTCTGGAGTGCCCGCTCCGATGCCGGCGACTTCGGGAGTGCGGCGATCGAGTTCTGCAGATAGACGGCGCCCAATCCTTTGAGCCGCCGCCACACCGCCGCGCGCAACCGGGTGGGCTCGGAAGGGACGCGGTAGACGAGGATCAGCCATTCGGCTGCCCCGCCTGCGTCAGGAGTGTCGGTCGATTCGGCAGGGCGCATGTTCGGATTCTATCTGCCGCTGCTCCTGGACTCCCGTCTCTCATCTCGCGTTGCCGTCTCGCGTTGCCAGCGCGGCGGGGCGAGGTGTTGGAAGCCCTTAACTTTTCATTCACCAGAACTGTAGATCGGTTATGAGTGTAGAGTCACGGTCATTAGGTTTATAATCTAACAGCCGTTACATTCACCCCCGAGAGAGAACGAGACCCTTGAATACCACCGCGTTGCTCCTGTCGGTCTTCCTTGCCTGTTTGGTCGAAGCAGTGGAAGCCGCCACCATCGTCCTGGCGGCAGGCACTGCCCGTGACTGGCGTTCAGCCCTGTCCGGCGTCGGGGCCGGCCTGGTTGTCCTGGCCGCCGTCGTCATCGTCTTCGGGCCCGCGATCGCCCTGATTCCCTTGGACATCCTGCGCATTTTCGTCGGAGGGCTCCTCCTTGTCTTCGGCCTCCAGTGGATGCGCAAGGCCATCCTTCGTGCCAGCGGTCACAAGGCCCTTCATGACGAGGACGAGATCTATCGCCGGGAACTCGCCGCGGCACGGTCCGCGTCCGGGGGGTCCCGCTTCGGAGTGAGTGATTGGTACGCCTTCACCCTTTCCTTCAAGGGGGTCCTGCTCGAAGGACTGGAAGTTGCGTTCATCGTGGTCACCTTCGGCAACATCCAGGGCCAACTTGGACTGGCTGCGTGGACCGCCGCATCGGCAGTTGCCGTGGTGGCTGTTGCGGCGGTCGTCGTGCGCGGACCCCTTTCCCGGGTGCCGGAGAACACCATGAAGTTCATTGTCGGCATCATGCTGACGAGCTTTGGCATCTTCTGGGGCGCCGAGGGTGCAGGCGCCGTATGGCCGGCGGCTGACCTTTCCCTGGTGGTCATCATCCCGGCGTTGGCGGTCATCGCCCTGGCGATCGTGCTTGTGCTTCGCCGCCGTCCGTCCAACGCAACGCCGGCCGCGGGGTCCGCGCCAGGCCATTCCGGCCCGGGATTCAGCGGCGTCATCCCCGACGGCGGTTCTACGGCTGGAGCATCCTTGGACTCAGCTGATCCGGAAACCGCCCCGGCGCGGACCCGCACCGTGATTGCGGGGGTGACCCCGCCTGAAGCGCGCAAGACCTCGGTGGCGGAGGCGCTGAAACGGTTCGGCATGTTCTGGTACGACTTCATCATTGGCGACGACTGGAGGGTGGCCCTCGCCGTAGCCGCGTCCTTCGCGGTCACTGCGGCACTGAGTTCAGCCGGATTCGAGGGAAGCTGGTGGGTGGTCCCCGCCGTCGCAGTTTTGACGCTTCCCATGGCGCTCGCCCGCTTGGTCCGCAAGTCCTGATCGCGGATCGGTGGACCTCGGCTGCTGGGGTAGCTGGAGCGACGCAGATCGGCTGCAAGCTAACGCAAGCGTGCTGCTGGCCGACAGTAGGAACTGAACCGCCCTCCTACAAGCGCCTCCCTACCTAAAGCAGAAACGGCCCATGATCGTTGTCACCCGCCTGAACGGCACCCGCTTTGCCGTGAACCCGGACATCATTGAACGGATCCACGAAAGTCCGGACACACATCTGGTGACGCTCGACGGCGCTACGTACGTTGTGCGGGAAAGCCTCGCGGAGGTCGTGGAACTGATTGCGAACTACCGGGCCTATATTCTGCGGCGGGCACAGGATCTCCCCACCGTGACGGGCTATCCCTTGAGCCTCGTGCGCACACCGGACCCGGACGGAAGGTAAGCCATGGATCCCTCAACAATAATCGGCCTGTTCCTGGCCTTCGGCTCGGTGGTCGCCATGGTGACCCTCGAAGACGCCAACCTCATGGCCCTCCTGCTTCCCGCCCCCATGGTCCTGGTCTTCGGTGCCACCCTGGCCGTAGGCCTGGCCGGGAACACCTTCCGGGACACGGTGCGGGCGTTCAAGGACCTCCCCAAAGCGTTCAAAGGAAAGACGGACAAGCCGCAGGACAGCATCGACCAGCTGATCGGCTTTGCAGAGAGGGCGCGGAGCGAGGGTCTCCTCTCCCTTGAAGAGGCGGCTGCGGACGAGAAGGATCCCTTTCTGGCCCGGGCCCTCCAGAACATCGCCGACGGCACGGACGCCGAAGAGCTGCGCATCCTCATGGAAGACGAGATCGACTCCAAGATGCGCAGCGACCACGTCTCCGCCAAATTCTTCGCCAGCTTGGGCGGCTACGCACCAACCATCGGCATTATCGGCACGGTGGTATCGCTGACCCACGTCCTTGAAAACCTCTCCTCTCCCGATCATCTGGGACCAATGATCGCCTCCGCCTTCGTGGCTACCCTCTGGGGTTTGTTGTCCGCGAACTTCATCTGGCTGCCGTTCGCCTCGCGGCTCAAGCGGCTCTCCGAGCTCGAAATCGAGCGGATGACCCTCCTGATGGAGGGCATGCTGGCCGTGCAAAACGGGACCCAGCCTCTCCTGCTCGCCGAACGGCTCCGTGCCATGGTTCCCGCGGACAGGCTCGGCAAGGCGAAATCCGCAAAGAAGAGCGACGACGAAGCCCGCCCCGGCAAATTCGCTTCGTCCAAGGCAGCATGAGGTCCCGCCGCCGCCGCAGTTCTCCTCCGGCGGAAGAACACGTCGACGAACGCTGGATGGCTTCCTACATGGACATGGTCACGGTGCTCATGTGCATGTTCATCGTGCTCTTTGCAATGTCCACGGTGGACCAGGCCAAATTCGACAAGCTCCGCAATTCGCTGGCCACCGGTTTCGGCACGGTGGCGAGCCAGAAGGTGGACACCGCCACCGGGACAGTCGTTCCGCCGGAATATACAGCTGCCGATGCCCAGGGATTCTCCAACCTGGACCTGGCGCTCAAGGAAGCGGACCGGCTCACCGCCTTGCGCAACGACATGAAGTCCAAGCTCGACGCCGCGGGGCTGGGTGCCAATGTGCAGTTCCAGATCAGCGAACGCGGACTCACGGTGAAACTCGTGGGATCGCAGACCTTCTTCGAACCCGACCGGCCGGAACTCACGCCCCGTGCGAGCCAGGTCCTTGGCATGATTGCACCGCCCATCGCCAAGGCGGCCCTTGAAGTCATGGTGGAAGGCCATGCCGCCAACGGCATCACCTCGTACCCCTCTACCTGGGAGCTTTCTTCTGCGCGCTCCGTGAACGTCCTGAGGTACCTCGTTGACCATGGGGGCATAGCGGCCGGGCACATCGGCGCCGTCGCGTTCGGATCCGCGAGGCAGGTCAACGACGATTCCACCGAGGCGCTGATGGAACTCAACCGCAGGGTCGACGTCGTCGTCCTCTCGGATAAACCCGAAGTGGTCCGCGCCCTCATCCCCGAGGCGCTCAAGGCGAGGGCCGGCGGCCAATAGGGCAGCGGTTCTCGCGCAGGTGACGGGCCGGCGTCGGGATCCGTGGAAATGGCCACCGCGCCGAGGTACGCTCGTGGCATGACCCCGGAAGACATCGCCAGGCTTACGTATTTGCGCAAGGCCCGCGACCTGATCGACCGCGAGTACGCCAAGCCGCTTGACGTGCCGACCATGGCCAGCCATGCGTTCATGTCACCGGCGCACTTCTCTCGGCAGTTCCGGGCAGCCTACGGCGAGACCCCTTACAACTACCTCATGACCCGCCGAATCGAGCGCGCGATGGCACTCCTGCGCGGCGGAATGAGTGTGACCGACGCATGCATGGAGGTCGGTTGTACGTCGCTTGGCTCTTTCAGTTCGCGTTTCACGGAACTCGTGGGCGTGCCGCCGAGCACTTACCGCGCCCGCGAGCACCTGGCCGTTATTGCCATGCCTGCGTGCGTGGCGAAGATCCGCACGAGGCCCACCCGTAACGAAGCGAACAAGCGTCGGGAAGCGCTCGCGGTCGCCGCAGACTGACTACCCCGGAGTAGGCCCACACACGCCAGAGGTTCCGCCCCAGTGGGGCGGGACCTCTGCTGCGTCCGGGACGCCTACCAGCCGGGAACACCGGAAATACAGTCACATTTGATTTGCGGAAGATACATGCCGTCATCACCGCATTTGAGGATTATTGTGAAGCTATGCCAAATATTCGAGTATCTGAAGCAGCCCGGTTCCTTGGCGTCAGCGACGACACCGTCCGGCGCTGGACCGAGAACGGCACCCTGACCCCCGTCAAGGATGACTCCGGGCGGCTGGCCGTGGATGGGCTGGAACTTGCCCACGTCGCGCGGGACCAGGCCCAGCTGCCCGAGGATCCCACCCGGGTGGGCCGCTCGGCACGCAACCGCTTCGTCGGCCTGGTCACCGGCATCACGGCCGACAAGGTCATGGCACAGGTGGAACTGCAATGCGGTCCGTTCCGCGTCGTCTCCCTCATGAGCAGCGAGGCGGTCCGGGAGCTCGGGCTCGAACTCGGCTCGGTGGCCACAGCCGTGGTCAAGGCGACCACCGTCATCATCGAAACTCCCCAAGGAAAGAGCACCATATGAGGATCGCCCGCAAGCCTTTCGCCGCGCTGCTCGTTGCCGGCGCCCTCGCGGCAAGCCTGGCCGGCTGCGGTTCAGGAAGTCCCGCCAGCACTGTAAGCAGCGGATCCGATAGCTCCAGCGCGACGCCAAAGCTTTCGGGCACGGTAACGGTTTACGCGGCCGCCTCGCTGAAGGCAACGTTCACCAAACTGGCAGGCGAATTCGAGGCCGCGTACCCGGGTACCAAGGTCGCCTTGAGCTTCGCCGGGTCCTCCGACCTCGTCACGCAGATCACCCAGGGCGCTCCGGCGGACGTCTTTGCCTCGGCAGATACGAAGAACATGGCCAAGCTTTCCGACGCCAAGCTCCTCGACGGAACGGCCAGGAACTTCGCCACCAACGTCCTGACGATTGCCGTCCCGCCGTCCAACCCGGCGTCGATCAGTTCCTTCGCGGACCTGGCCAAACCAGGAGTCAAGGTGGTCGTCTGCGCGAGCCAAGTACCCTGCGGCTCCGCCGCCCAAACCATCGAAAAGGCGACCGGAACAGCCCTGAAGCCCGTCAGCGAAGAATCTTCCGTGACTGACGTCCTGGGCAAGGTCGCCTCCGGAGAGGCCGACGCCGGACTCGTCTACGTCACCGACGTCAAGGGCGCCGGAGGCAAGGTCAAGGGCATCACCTTCCCCGAGTCGGACAAGGCCGTCAACACCTACCCGATGGGCACCGTGGGCACCAGCAAGAACAAGGACCTGGCCGCGGCTTTCATCGCATTGGTGACGGGAAGCGAAGGCAAAAAGGTTCTGGGCGACGCCGGCTTCGGAACGCCTTAGGCCCCTGCAAGGAACCGAGCAGGATTCGAGAAGCGCTCGTCACCGCGCCGGACTAGCGTCGTTGCCATGACTATTTCACTGCAGTACTCACACATCACTGTCAACGATCCCGACGAAGCACTCACCTTCTACCGGGACGCCCTCGGCCTTGAGGTGCTCAACGACGTCGCGCAAGGCGGATTCCGTTGGGTAACGCTCGGCAGCGCAGACCAGCCGGGGGTTGAAATCGTGCTTTCCGAACCGCACGCGGGCCGGTCCAAGGCCGACGGCGACTCCCTCCAGGAACTGGTCACCAAGGGGGTCCTGGGCCCGATCGTCTTCCGTACCGACGACGTCGACACGCTCTTCGAAAAGGTCAGGGCTTCCGGCGCGGAGGTCATGCAGGAGCCGATCGACCAGCCGTGGGGTCCCCGCGACTGCGCCTTCCGCGATCCTTCGGGCAACATGGTGCGGATCAACCAGGCGCCGGCGCCTAAGCCAGCCTGAGTTCGTGGGTGACGGCCGGCGGCTGCGTTCCGAAACGCAGCCCCCGGCCGTCACCCGCGAACCGGCCCAAAACCAGTTCCTTACGCCCCCGCTTTCCTTGCCGATAGTGGCAACCGTGAGTGAACAGGAAGATCAATCGGCGGGACGGCAGCGCACCGTGGACGTCTATGACTTCCGCAGGCCCACCACCTTGCCGCGCCAGCACAGCCGCGTCCTCGAAGTCGCGTTCGAGACGTTCGCCCGCCAATGGGGAACGCAGCTCACAGCCAAGGTCCGCGTGAAATCCACCGCGACCCTGGAACAGCTCATTATGCAGAGCTACGACGAATACGCCGCATCCCTGCCTTCGGTCACCTCGATGGTCCTGTGTCGCATTGAGGGCAGCGAGTCGCGCCTGGTCATGCAGTTTCCAGCCACCGCGGCATTGTCCTGGGTCACCCGCATGTTGGGCGGGGCCAGTGAGACGGCGGTCCCGGATCGGAAGTTCACCCAGATCGAGCAGGCCCTCATCAGCCGCATGGTGGAAGACGGACTGGAGGACCTGAGCTATTCGCTTGGCGCCCTCCTGACCACCCCGGTGCGCATGGACGTCATCCAGTACAACTCCCAGTTCGCCCAGGCCGCTGCTCCGGCGGAACTCATGATCGTGGCCTCTTTCACCGTGAAGGTGGGCGAAAGCCTTGCCGCAGCGAGTCTCGCGATTCCCGCCGACATCCTCCTTTCCGGGCTCGGCGACGTGAATCCCACTGTCCACAGCCGCGACACCGAGGCACTGGTCCGGGCCCAGGTCACCCAAGTGCCGGTAGACGTTGCCATCCAGTTGAGCCCCACTCCGGTGACGCCGGCGCAGATCCTGGGCCTCGCCGTCGGGGACGTCATTGCGCTGCCGCACCTGGAGAACCGGCCGTTCGACGTCGCCATCAACGGCACCCGGCTGGCCACCGCAGCACCGGCCCGCAACGGCTCCCGTGCAGCCGCCGTCATCGTCACAATCGAGGAGAACCAGCGATGAGCATCACCCTGACACTGCACGAGTCCGCGGCCGAGCGTCTGGCCATGCAATTGCCGACTCCCGCCACGCTGCACGTCTCCGGCATTGTCCCGTCCCAGGCCGCTGCGGCATATGCACCGCTCGCGGTCACGGCCACTTTCGTGGGCGCCGTGACCGCGGACTTCGCCCTCATCCTCACGGACCGTTCCTTCCTGGCGGCCGCCGGCGGGTTTAGCGGCGGCACACCCCAAGGCGGGCTGCCCAGCGGAGTCGTGTCGGCCGTTGACATCCTGCGTCCGGCGATGGAACACGCAGCCGACGCGTTCGACGCCGGCGTGCTGGGGGAGTTGCGCGAAGAAGACGCCGCCGGGCTGCTGTCGGACTCCGAAACCGCTGTTTTCGAACTGCGCCAGTCTCCCTCGCCCGACGGCGGGCAGGCGTTCGGCTGGTTCGCCGTCCGGGTCCGCGAACACGGGACCGTGCAGGACACCGCTGCCGCTCGGAACACCCACTCCGGCGCTGTTTCGGCCCGCCTCGGACTGATCAGCAACGTCGAAATGGCCCTCACCGTGGAGATCGGCCGTACCCGCATGTCCGTGCGGGACGCCCTCGCCCTGGAACCGGGCAAAGTGATCGAACTGGACCGCTCGGCCGGTGCACCCGCAGACGTCCTCCTCAACGGGCGCCTGATCGCCCACGGTGAAGTCGTCGTCGTGGACCAGGACTACGCCGTGCGCATCACCCGCATCCTGGACGTCGCCGAGGGAATCTACTAGATGGATTCGCTCATCCTCGGGCTGCGCGTGCTGGTGGCCCTGGGCGCGGTGCTGGGACTCATCTGGGTCCTGCAGCGCCGCCTCCTCAAAGGAAAGGCCAAGGGCCGACGCCGGGCCAACACCACCCTGACAGTGGTCAGCCGGCAGACTGTCGGCCAAAAGGCCTCCGTGGTGGTGGTCGACGCCGGCGACAAGCGCTTCCTCTTGGGTGTCACCGAGCACGCCATCAACGTCCTGCACAGCGGCGACGTCCCCGTGGAAGTTCCCGAGAACTCTCCGGCACCCGAGAGCTTCGCCGACATTTTCCGCGACGCCGGTGGCGCCGGGCTCAGGCGCCGCAGCGAGATCCACCGCCGAAGCGAGCTGGACAAAGCCCAGCCCATGCACGGCTCGATCCTTGCCGGCTCCACCTGGCGCCAGGCCGCCGAGGTCATCAGGGGACGCCGGAATTGATCCTGACCCTTGGGCCTGCCGATGCCCGCAGCACCGGCAGGATATTGCTTGCGGTGCGCAGGACGCTTCCCGCGGTGCTCAGGACGCTTCCCGCGGTGCTTTGTGTCCTGTTGCTGACGGCTCTTTTCCTTTGGCTGGGCATGTCCACCGGACATGCGGCCCCGGTCAGCCCGACGCCACCGCCTGCCCCGGCAACTCCTACCGCACCGGCCCAACCCTCCAACGGCAACGTCAGCATCAACATCAATGGGCTCGACGGAAAGCCATCCACTGCGGTGGTGACCCTGATCGGGATCACGCTGCTCTCCGTCGCCCCCGCCCTGCTGCTCATGATGACCTCGTTCACCAAGATCTTCGTAGTGCTGGCCATGACCCGCAACGCCTTGTCCCTCCCGTCCATCCCGCCCAACCAGGTGCTGGCCGGGCTGGCGCTCTTCCTGTCCCTGTTCGTGATGTGGCCCGTGATTTCGGAGATCAACAACGTCGGCATCCAGCCCTACCTGAACGGGACGCTGGACTTCAACGGAGCCGTTTCGGCCGGATCCGCGCCACTCCAGCACTTCATGGTGGCCCACACCCGGCAGGAAGACATTGCCCTCATGACACGGGCGGCCAAGCTGGAAAACCCGGCCAACCCGCAATCTGTCCCGTTGCAAACCCTTATCCCGGCGTTCATGATCTCCGAGCTCCGGGCAGCGTTCATCATCGGTTTCGTCATCTTCATCCCGTTCCTGGTGATCGACCTGGTGGTCTCGGCCGCGCTGATGTCCATGGGCATGATGATGCTTCCGCCGGTGATGATCTCGCTGCCCTTCAAGATCCTGCTGTTCATCCTGGTGGACGGCTGGGGACTCGTGATCACCGCCCTGATCCAGAGTTATTCGGGCGGCTGATGGATACCAACGCCGTCCTGGACATTTGCCTCCAGGCCCTCATTCTCGCGGCCAAGCTTGCCGCGCCCGCCTTGGTGACCGCGCTGGTGGTGGGCCTCGCCATTTCCCTCCTGCAGTCCATCACCCAGCTTCAGGAAGCCACCCTCTCCTTCGTGCCCAAGGCAGTAGCTGTGGCCGTGGCCTTGGTGGTGTGCGGACACTGGATGATCACCGAGGCTGTCTCCTTCACCAACGAGCTCTTTGCCCGGATCCCCGGGCTGATCGGCGGAGCGTGAAGTGGAGCTCCCCTTCAACCAGTCCTGGCTTGAGGTCCTGTTGTTGGCCACCGTCCGGATGACGGCGTTCTTGGTGGTGGCCCCGCCCTTCTCGCACCAGGCAATTCCGCTGCGCATCAAAGCGATGCTCGGCATTGGTTTGGGGCTGGCCGTTTCCCAGCGTCTCTCGGTTGGCTACACGTCCAAGGACACAGCCGGCTTCATCACGGCCGTGGTCCTTGAACTCGTGACCGGCCTGGTCCTTGGCTTCCTCGTGCTGCTCGTCCTCGCGGCCATCCAATCGGCCGGAAGCCTGATCGACCTCTTCAGCGGGTTCCAGATGGCCCAGGGCTTCGACCCCCAGATGATGATCAACGGCGCCCAATTCACCCGGCTGATGCAGATGGCCGCCCTTGCCCTGCTTTTCGCCTCCGACGGCTACCAGCTGGTAATCGGCGGCTTGACCGGTAGTTTCACCGCCTTGCCGCTGGCCGGGGGACTGGACATGGCACAGCCGGTGCACGCGATGGTTTCGGCTGTTACCGGGATGTTCCTTTCGGCGGTGCAAATCGCCGGGCCGCTGTTGGTGGTGCTGGTGCTCGCCGACATCGGGTTGGGACTCCTCACCCGCGTAGCGCCCGCACTGAACGCTTTCGCCCTGGGCTTCCCGCTCAAGGTCTTCATCACCCTGGGGCTCGCGGGTTTCCTGTTCCTGGCACTGCCGCGGCTCGTTGCCATGCTCGCCGAGCAGGCGGCAAACACACTCATGGGGGTGGGCTGATGTCGGATTCACAGGAGAAAACCGAGCAAGCCACTGACAAACGGATGCGGGAAGTCCGGTCCAAGGGGCAGCTTTCCCGCTCGCAGGACCTCACTTCCTGGCTCGCCGTCGGGTCCGCGGCAGCGATGATCCCCTCCACCATCGAGCGTGCCTCCAACGCTGCGGCGGACCAACTGTTTACCGTCCGCGGAGTCATCGCGGACCCCGAGCCTGCCAAAGCCGTGGCAGCGCTCGAAGCCGGATTCGGTTCCTTGGCCCAAGTGCTGGGGCCCTTGTTCGTGGTGGTCCTGGTGGTAGTGCTTGCCGGATCCGCGTTGCAGGGCGGCATCCATTTCAAAAAGTTCCGCGCTGAGTTCGAACACTTCAACCTCGTCAGCGGCCTCAAGCGGATCTTCGGCGGCCAGGCCCTGTGGGGCGGCCTGAAAGCGCTCCTGAAGACCGCCGTCGTCGGGCTTGTCCTCTACGCGGTAGTGCAAGGGCTCGTCCCGGTGCTGCTCACCGCAGGGGGACTGCCGGTGTCCGGCATTCTTTCGGCAGCGGCCGGGGGCATCGGTTCGTTGATCCAGTTCGCCGTGCTCGCGGGGCTGGTCCTGGCCGCCGCGGACATCTTTGTGGTGATGCGCCGCAACCGCAAGAAGACGCGCATGTCCAAGAAGGAAATCAAGGACGAAAACAAGAATAGCGACGGCGATCCCCTCATCAAGTCCCAGCGGCGCTCGCGGCAATTGAGCATGAGCCGGAACCGCATGATCGGCGCGATCGCGGACGCCGACGTCGTGATCGTCAACCCGACGCACGTCGCGGTGGCGCTGAAGTACGACGCCGGTAAAGCGGCGCCTTGCGTCGTGGCCAAGGGAGCGGGGGTGATCGCCGCCCGTATCAGGGAAGAGGCGGAGGCGAAATCGGTGCCGATGGTCCAGGACATCCCGCTCGCGAGGGCACTGCACTCGGCCTGCGAGCTGGGCGAGGAAATCCCCGTGGAGTTGTACCGGGCCGTTGCGGGAGTCCTGGCGTTCGTCATGTCGCTCAAGGCCAGGGGAGCGGCACGCGGAATGCACCGTTTGCCGGGGGTGGCAGGAGCCCCCTCAGGAGCCCCCGCATGAGCCGGAGCACGAGAGCCCGAACCGCACCCAGCAGACACACCACCCCGGACAGGACACAGAAATGAACAGATTCGCCAGGCTCACCGTGCCGGTGGGAATCGTGGGCATCGTGCTGCTGCTGGTGGTTCCCGTTCCGGCACCGCTGCTGGACTTCCTGATCGTCTGCAACATCCTGCTGGCCCTGCTGATCCTGCTCACCAGCATGTTCGTCAAGAAGCCCCTGGACTTCTCCGTCTTCCCGTCCTTGTTGCTCGTGGCGACCCTGTTCCGGCTGGGGCTCAACGTCGCGTCCACCCGGCTCGTGCTTGGACAAGGATTCGCCGGACAAGTGATCGACGCTTTCGGCAAGGTCACCGTGGGCGGCTCCATGATCATCGGCGCCGTGGTGTTCCTGATCCTCGTGGTCATCCAGTTCGTTGTGGTCACCAAGGGCGCCGAACGCGTGGCCGAGGTGGGGGCACGGTTCACGCTTGACGCCATGCCCGGCAAGCAGATGGCCATCGACGCGGACCTGAACGCCGGCCTCATCACCGATGCCCAGGCCCGCAAGCGCCGCGCCGAGGTGTCCGCAGAGGCCGACTTCTACGGCGCCATGGACGGGGCCTCGAAGTTCGTCAAGGGCGATGCCATCGCAGGCATCATCATTATCATCATCAACTTCGTCGGCGGCATCGCCATCGGCGTGCTCCAGCGCGGCATGAACGTGGGCGACGCGCTGAACTCCTACGGCCTGCTGACCATGGGCGATGGGCTCGTCACCCAGATCCCGGCCCTCCTCATGGCCGTGTCCACGGGCATGATCGTCACCCGGTCCAATGCCGAAGAGGACATGGGCCGCACGGCCTCCTCGCAGCTTATGCAGTCGCCCAACGCCTTGCTCATCGCAGGCCTGGCCGCAGTAGCCATGGCACTCATCCCCGGCATGCCCATCGTGCCCTTCCTGATGGTGGGCGCTGCCCTGCTGTTCGGCTCAAGGCGCCTCGCGGCGCAGCAGAAGAAGCAGAGTGAGGCGGAGGACGCCGAGGAAGCGGCCACCCTGAGCTCCGAAGAAGACCCCAACGAGCGTCTCATGCAGGACATGCGCGTCCACCCCCTCGAGATCTTGTTGGCTCCGGACCTTGTTGACATGGTCTCCGGTGCCTCGGACGACCTCCTGGCCCGTGTCCGCTCCCTGCGCCACAAGATCGCCATGGAGTTGGGGATCGTGATTCCGCCCGTCCGCACGCGGGACAACGTCGAGCTGCCACCGGCCACCTATGCCATCCGCATTGCCGGAGTGGAAGCCGGACGCGGCACGGCGCCGTCGGGCAAGTTGCTTGCCCTCGGCGATTACCTTGACGCGCTGCCCGGAGCCTCCACAGTGGAACCGGTGTTCGGGCTGGCCGGAAAGTGGATTCCCACCGAGATGCGCCACAGTGCCGAAATGACTGGCGCAACCGTGATCGACCGGGTTTCCGTGCTGGTGACCCACTTGTCGTCGATCGTCTCGGCCAACGCCGCAAGGCTCCTCACCCGCGAGGACGTCAGGGTCCTGACGGAAGGCGTGCGCAAGCAGAGCCCCGCAGCCGTCGAGGAACTCATTCCCGGGCTCATGTCCCTGGCCGAGGTGCAGCGGGTGCTGCAAGGCCTCCTGGAAGAACAGATCCCCATCAACGATCTTCCCCGCATTTACGAGGCCCTTGCCCTGCGCGCCAAGGTTTCCACCGAGCCCGAGGCCCTGGTCGAAACCGCCCGGCAATCCCTGGGTCCCGCGCTCGCAGCCAAGTTCCTGGACGGCACGGTGCTCAACGTGATCATGATCGATCCGCTCCTGGAACAGTCCATGCTCGAAGACATGCGCCCGGCCGAAGGGGGTACCCAGATCGTCATGAGCCAGGCACGCCTGGACGCCGTCCTGGCCTCCGTGCAGGCATCGGTTGAGGCCGCAGCAAGTGCCGGACGCCAAGCCGTCCTGGTGTGCGCCCCGGCATTGCGGCCCGCAGTCCGGCGGCTCGTGGCAGCTCCCGACGGCGGTGTTCCCGTGTTGTCCTACCGCGAAGTGACGTCCGCGAACATCCAGATCGAAACCGTGGGGGTGGTCCGCCATGCCGAAGCAATACAAGCTTAAGGGCGCGTCCCTGGACGCCATCCGGGTGAAAGCCGAGCAACAGTACGGCCCCGGGGCGAGGATCGTCTCCGCCGAGAAGGTCACCAATCCGGGCATCGCCGGGCTCTTCGCAGCCAATCGCTACGAGGCCACTATCGAAGTTCCGTCCGAGGGTTCCACCCAACTAGCTGGCAATAGTTGTCGTTTAGAGGGCTCAGAACGACAACAAGTGCGAGCCAGTTGGGATGCCCACGTTGCGGCGGAGGCGCAGCTTGCCGGGGCGGCTCACGCGTTGCAGGGGCCCGCTATCGCCGCGCTCCTAGAGCAAGCCGACGCCGCCGAGATGGATCTGCACCGTCCCGCGGCAGCCGTTTCAACCGCCTCCCCGGATTTCGCCGGGATATTGGAGCAGCTGGGGAAGGAGTTCCAGGTCTCCGGACCACAAACGCAAGGGAACCTGAACGCGTTGCCGGCCCCCGCCGTCGGGCACGCCGTTCCTGTGCCCGTACCAGCGCCACTTGCCGGCAGCGGCAACCTGGTCATCCTCCTCGGCCTCGGCGACGACGCTCTGGGACCAGCGCTGGAAATGTCCATCGCCGAGGGCGGTTCCGACGTCCGGACGGCCGGAGCGTTGACCGCTTTCGGCCACCTTCACGTGGCAGGGCGCCAGGGCGCGACGGCGGCGCGCGCCCAAGCGGTGCTCATCGGCCAAACCGTGCTGGTGGCCTACGGACTCGGCAGGCAAAGCGAAGCCGTGAAGCACGCTGCGGACATCGCAGCCATCGCCGCAGACCAGTTGTGGCTGGTTGTTGACGCCGGGCGGAAAGCGGAAGACACGGCAGCCTGGGTCCGGGCGCTTTCCGCCGGTCTCGCCGCCGAACGTGTCCGTGTCGACGCCCTCGCTGTTTTCGGAGCGTCGGAGACCGGAAGTCCCGAGACCGTCAACGGCCTCGGTTTTCCCATCGGGTGGGTGGACGGCAAGCCCGCCCGCGTTCCAGTGCTCGGAAAGGTAGATTGAGAGCATGCTGGTACTGACACGCAAGCCGGGCGAACAGATCATGATTGGTGAGGACATCGTCATCACCGTCATGGAAGGCCGCGGCGACGGCGTGCGGATCGGGATCGAGGCGCCCCGTGGGGTGTCCATCCAGCGTCGCGAAGTGGTCGAGGCGATCGCCGCGGCCAACCTCGCTGCTGCCCAGGCCGGCCCCGAAGCCGAGGAACTCGTCGCCGGGTTGCGTCCGCCTGCCCGGAAGCCGAAGGCGGACCAGGCGCCCCAGGTGGGGAATGTTGCTCAGACACCCAAGTTGTCTACAAGAATGCGATCTGACTGATTGCGATGAAGATTCAGACGATTGACGAGCGGGACATGAACTTGATCTGTGTCGATCCGTCTTTCCGAGTGATAGACGTCTGGCTCGACCCCAGCAGTGGTGCTTGGGATAAGTCGCAGGCTTTCGATATTTCGTCTGGCAGCCTCTTGGAAGTACTTGAGTGGGCGAAATTGGACAGGCAATCCTGCAACTTTTCGGAGGTTTACGCCTACGATGCAAACCCGAACTCGGGACAGCCAAGCTTTATTCTCTTGCACACTGTCGTCCATCGGTAGCCCTCGCTACTCCAAGCCCAGGAACCCCTTGAGGAGCGGCAGCGAGCAATCCCGAGTCGCGGCCAGGGCCCGCTCGATATTGGCGTTTTCCGCAAGCAGCGTCAGGTCATCCGCCGTGTCGGCCTGCGCCCCCACTCCAGGTAACACTGGGTCCATGATGTCGCCGGGCAGCACAGCGCCAAGCGGCGGGTTCCCGGCTCCGTGTGGCCCCTTCAGGAGAGCCTCCACGTTGGCGGCCGCGGTTGTTTCCACTTGCTTGAGCAACACGACCAGCTCACGGTGGTGTTCCTGCAGCAGTTCGGGCCAGATCCCGGGCGGGGCCGCTGAAGTGATCATCGGCAGCGTGGCGTTGGCCGACAGGCTCCATTCGATGGCCAGGGCAGACGACTCGATATTCCGGGCAAGGGTGTCGAACCGAAGGTGTTCCAGGACCTTTTCCACGTCGGCGGCAGTGAATTTCAACCAAGGCCAGTTTCCTGCCCGAACGTGCAGCAACTGTGTTTCGAGCCGGTACAACAGCAGTTCCAGCTGTCTCCGCTCGCGCCACAGCATCGCCGATAGCTCATCCGCCCCCACGGTTCCCCACTCCCTGGTTTGGCCTTCGGAACATGATTCCGAGGCCTCTTTTCTATCTTTTTCATGAGCGTACACGCATTGTTATTTTCCAGATGATATGTTCACTGAATACATGTCTGTTCCATGTAATCTTCGGCACGTTGCACCGTCTCGGCAGCTGGCCCATGAAGTCCCTGGAATCAGGCTTGGCAACTCAATAAACAGGTCTCATGGGGGGACTAATTTGAATCGCGAAGAACGCAACGAGTTGGTGCTGCAGCACTTGCCGCTCGTTGGCTACTTGGTGTCGGAGCTCTGCGCGAGAGCTTCTCATTTGTCGCGCGACGATTTTGCATCGGTAGGGTCCGTAGCGTTGATAACGTCTGCCGATTCCTTCGATCCGAACCTCGGAGTCCCCTTCGGCGCATTTGCGCGCCGCCGCATCGTCGGAGCTTTTGCGGACGAGATGCGGGCCAGCGATTGGGCCACGCGATCTGCGCGCAAACGCATCAAGGAAACCATGTCGGTCCAGGAAACGCTGTCCGGCGTACTTGGCCGCACGCCTTCGGTCGCCGAAACCGCGTCAGCCCTGGGTGTCGAACGCAGCGTGGTGGAAGCCGCCCTGGCCGACGCCGCACGCACCCTGTCGCCGCTGGACGACGTCGTCGTGGACACAGTCGCCGCGGACACGATCTCCCCGGAGCACTCAGTCCTGGCCGATGAGCGCCTCAAGTACCTTCGCGCCGCCGTCGCCGCCTTGCCGGAAAAGATGCGTTACGTCGTCGAGGAGATCTACTTCGGGGGGCGGACCGTCAAGGAACTGGCCGAGGAACTCGGTTCCACGCACGCGGCGGTCTCCCAACAGCGCGCCGAGGGCATCCGCCTCATGCGCGATGGACTTTCCGCGCATTACGCGGACGATCCCGAGCAATCCTTCGAGCCCCAATCGCGCATTACTGCCCGACGCCGGCACGACTACCTCTCGACGCTTGCCACCGCTACCCTGGGCGGAATTACCCGTAGTTTCAGTTCGCCTGATGCTGCCTTGAACCGGGCCGTCTAGACTTCACGAGTCCTCGATGCCCGCAAGGCAGCCTTGGCCTACTTTGCGGTCGGCACGCGGCGAAGCACGACGGCGGCAAGGACTGCCGCTCCCGCCATCAGTACCAGCCCGATCGCTGCCGTGATGTGGACGCCCGATTCAAAGGCGGCACGAGCGGCGCCGGCCAGGGCGGCGCCCAATGGTTGGGGCAGCGCGGCCGCAACATCCATGGCTCCGGCGAGCGTCTCCCGCGAGCGTTCGGCTGCGTGGCCGGACAATTCGCCCGGAAGCAGCAAGTGGTGCTGGTAGGACGCTGTCAGGATGGAGCCAAGCACGGCCGTGCCCAGCAATGATCCCAGCTCGTAACCTGTTTCGGAGATCGCCGACGCCGCACCCGCCTTGTCGGCGGGGACCGCGCCGAGGATCATGTCGTTGGAGATGGTCTCCGCCGAACCGACCCCTATCGCCAGCAGCAGGAGTGCCGTCAAAAGGTACCCGGGCCCCTGGCTGTGGTTGCCCAGGGCGGCCACGAGGTATCCAACGGCGCTCAATGCCAGCCCCGCTGCCACCACCAGGCCCGGGCGGATCCGCTTGACGAGTGGAACAACCACCAGGCCCGCCACGATGGTGGCCAGCAGTGCCGGAACTATCGCGATACCCGCCTGCATGGGGGATTGGCCTTCCACGAGCTGCAAGTGCTGCGCGAAGAAGTAGATGAAGCCCGTCATGGAGAACAGGGACAAGACGTTGGCCGTGATAGCAGTGCTGAAGACCTTGTTCCGGAAAAGCCGTACATTCAACATCGGCGACGCCAAAGTGCGCTGCCTGCGGACGAAGACGATTCCCATGGCTAGGCCGAATGCCATGAAGGCCGCGGGACCAGGGCCGAAACCGTGCACGGCGGCCTCTTTGATGCCATAAACCACGGGGGCCATCGTCAGAATGGACAGCACGACGCTGGGAACGTCCGGCTTGCCCGGGTTGCGATCCTTGGATTCAGGGATGAGGAACGGGCCGAAGGCGACCAGGGGCAGCAACAGTGGCACTGCAACCAGGAACACGGCTCCCCACCAGAAGTGCTCCACGAGCCAGCCACCGAAGATCGGCCCGAGCGCGGCGCCGCCGGAAAATCCGGCGGCCCACACGGCGACGGCGAGCCGACGGCGGTTCGGGTCCGGGAAGATGTTGCGGATCAAGGACAGCGTGGACGGCATGAGCATGGCTCCGAAGATGCCCATGCCGGCACGTCCGGCGATGAGCCATTCAGCCGACGGCGCGAAGGCGGTGGCCGCGGAAACGGCGGCGAACCCCGTGCTGCCGATCAACAGCAAGCGGCGGCGGCCGATCCTGTCTCCCAGGTTGCCCATGGAGACCAACAGTGCGGCGAGGACAAGCGCATACGCATCAACGACCCACAGGAGCTGCACGCCCCCGACGTCGAGCGAACGCGCGATTTCCGGCAGGGCAAATGTCAGCGCCGTATTGTCCACAGCCACCAGCAGCACGGGGAACATCAGGAGTGCCAGGGCAGCCCAATCGCGCCACGGGGCGGATTGGATCGAAGGAGTGCGGGGGTGCTGGGTTGTGGACGGGCTGAACATGGAGATAACTGTACCGTCTGGACGGTATAGTTTCAATTCAACTCATAAAATTACCACATCGAACTAAGGGATGATGGACACCATGCCGCGAAAACCTATTGCCCGGGACGCTGTCCTGGATGCCTTTGAAGCCCTGCTGATCGAGGTGGGGGAGCGGGCTGCCACCCTGGACGCCGTCGCCAAGCGCGCAGGTGTCTCCAAGGGCGGCTTGCTCTACCATTTCCCGAACAAGGAAGCCATGATCAGTTCCTTGCTCGAACGCATGGACGGGCTGGCCGCACTGGACATCGAGGCAATGAAGACAGCCCCCGAAGGCGCGGCCGCGTTCTTTATCAAGTCGTCCCTGTGGGCGGATACTCCCTTGGACCGGGTGTTTGTAGCGGCCACGCGGCTCGCGGAAGTGGCCCATGAAGAAACCCGCAGGCGTTTCGCCGGGATCCAGCAACAATGGCTCGACGTGCTCGCCGAGGAAGTGGGGCCCGAAATGGCCAAAGCGGTCCGGTATATGGGCGATGGACTTTACTTCAATGCGATGCTTGAAGGCGGCGCCGGTGATACGGAAGTCAAGGCCAGCGCGAGGAGCGCCGACGTCGGAGCGCTGCTGGCCGCCGTCGAACGCCTCCGTAACTGACCGGCGGCCCAACTGACTCGCAGTAGATGTCGTTTTGAGGCTCCAAAACGACAATAAGTGCCAGTCAGTTGGGAAAGTCGGGCGGCTCGGCGACCATATTTGCGGACGCGGGCAGTCCATAGGACAATTGGTAGTTGTGGCAGCCGTCACCGGCAACCACTGTAGATTCACATAACTGAATACGCCTTTGATCTGCGGCGGGAGAGTCCTGCAGGCATGTGATGCAGGCGCCGTAGGAGCAAATCCTCCCCAGGAATCTCTCAGGCCCCCGTACCGCCGCGGCAAGGCAACTCTGGAAAGCAGCACGCTGACGCGTGCTCACCGACGGTGCAAGCGAACGAGTGCCACAAGCACGGATTCGCGGAAACTCTCAGGTCCAATACAGAGCGGGGAGGAACCCGATTAGCTGTGGCGTACCCTGCGCCGCCTTATTAATGGAGTTCCTTCGTGACGGTTAGCTCAACCTCCACTACGTTCGTAGACCGGCATATCGGCGCCCGCCGCCAGGCCGACATTGACATCATGCTCAAGTCTGTTGGCTACGACAGTGTCGATTCTCTCGTGGACACCGCGGTTCCCAATGACATCCGCCAGGACGTCGCCTTGACCCTCCAGAACGCCCTCAGCGAGGTGGAAGTCCTGGCCGAACTTCGCAAGCTGGCGGCCAAGAACAAGACGGCCGTGCAGATGATCGGCCAGGGCTACTACGACACCGTCACTCCGCCGGTGATCCGCCGCAACATCCTGGAGTCCCCGGCCTGGTATACGGCCTACACCCCGTACCAGCCGGAAATTTCCCAGGGCCGCCTCGAGGCGCTGCTTAACTTCCAGACCATGGTCCAGGACCTCGTGGGCCTGCCGATCGCCAACGCTTCCCTGCTGGATGAAGCCACCGCGGTGGCCGAAGCCGTCCTCATGATGCGCCGGGCGAACAAGGACAAGTCCGCCCATGACGGCAAGACAGTCCTCGACGCCGACTGCCTCCCCCAGACCATCGCCATCGTGAAGGGCCGCGCCGAGGCGCTGGGCTTCGAGGTGGAGATCGCGGACCTGTCCCGGGGCCTGCCCGACGGCGACATCAACGGCATCGTGCTGCAGCAGCCTGGCGTTTCCGGCCGGGTATTCGACCACTCCGCCGTGATCGCCGCCGCGAAGGAACGCGGCGCCCTGGTCACGGTCGCCGCGGACCTGCTCGCCCTGACCCTGATCACGCCTCCGGGCGAGCAGGGCGCCGACATCGCCGTCGGCTCCACCCAGCGCTTTGGCGTGCCGCTGTTCTTCGGCGGCCCGCATGCCGCGTACATGGCGGTGCAGAAGGGCTTGGAGCGTTCGATGCCGGGACGTCTGGTGGGCGTTTCCAAGGACGACGCCGGCACTCCCGCCTACCGCCTCGCCCTGCAGACCCGCGAGCAGCATATCCGCCGCGAGAAGGCGACGTCCAACATCTGCACCGCGCAGGCCCTGTTGGCGATCGTGTCCTCGATGTACGCCGTCTACCACGGCCCCGATGGCCTGAAGGCGATCGCCGAGACCGCCCACAACCACGCCCGGACCCTGGCCGCGTCCTTGACGGCCGCGGGCGTTGAGGTCCTGCACGGCAGCTTCTTCGACACCGTCACCGTCCGGGTCCCGGGCAAGGCTGCCGGGATCGTCGCCGCCGCCGAGGCCAAGGGCATCAACCTGCGCGGCATCGACGCCGACACCGTGGGAATCTCTGTTGACGAGACCACGACGGCGGCCGTCCTCGCCGACGTCGTCGCCGTCTTCGGCGCCACTGTGTCCGGTGACGGCGAGGGCTTCGCCCTGGAGGCCGCCGTCGAGCGAACTTCGGACTACCTGCAGCACCCGGTGTTTAACACGCACCGTTCCGAAACCCAGCTGCTGCGCTACATCCGCAAGCTGTCGGACCGGGACCTGGCGCTGGACCGCACCATGATCCCGTTGGGTTCGTGCACCATGAAGCTGAACGCCACCGCCGAGATGGAAGCCATCTCCTGGCCGGAATTCGCCTCGATCCACCCGTTCGCCCCGGATTCCCAGACCGAAGGCTGGCGTGAGCTGATCACGGACCTGGAATCCCAGCTGACCGAGATCACCGGTTACGACCAGGTTTCCATCCAGCCCAACGCCGGTTCCCAGGGCGAACTCGCAGGCCTGCTGGCCATCCGCGGCTACCACCACTCCCGCGGTGACCTCCAGCGCAACGTCTGCCTCATCCCGGCTTCCGCCCACGGCACCAACGCCGCCTCGGCAGTGCTGGCCGGCATGAAGGTGGTGGTGGTGGCCACCGCAGCCGACGGCACCATCGACCACACCGACCTGCAGGCCAAGATAGACGCCAACAAGGACGTCCTCTCGGCCATCATGATCACCTACCCGTCCACGCACGGCGTGTACGACGCCGACGTCCGCGAAATCTGCGACTCCGTGCACGCTGCCGGCGGCCAGGTGTACGTTGATGGCGCCAACCTGAACGCCCTGGTGGGCTTGGCCCAGCCGGGCAAGTTCGGCGGCGACGTGTCCCACTTGAACCTGCACAAGACGTTCTGCATCCCGCACGGCGGTGGCGGACCGGGCGTGGGGCCGGTCGCTGCCAAGGCGCACCTTGCACCGTTTATGCCAGGCGACGCTAACAAGGCAGCACACGAAGACGGCGCTTCTTTGCCAGGGACTGGCGTTGCGATTTCCGCCTCCCGCTACGGCTCCGCGGGTGTGTTGCCGATCTCCTGGGCCTACGTGAAGCTCATGGGCGGCGAAGGCCTCACCGAAGCCACCAAGTCCGCGCTGCTTGCCGCGAACTACATCGCCTCGCGCCTGAACGAGTACTTCCCCGTGCTCTACACCGGCGAAGGCGGACTCGTGGCCCACGAGTGCATCCTGGACCTGCGCGAACTGACCGCCAAGACCGGCGTCACCGCGGAGGATGTGGCCAAGCGCCTCATCGACTACGGTTTCCACGCCCCCACCCTGGCGTTCCCGGTCGCGGGCACCCTGATGGTGGAGCCCACCGAGTCCGAGGACCTTGGCGAGATCGACCGGTTCATCGAAGCCATGATCACCATCCGCAAGGAAATCGACCAGGTCGCCCACGGGGACTTCACGGTGGAGAACAGCCCGCTGCGCCACGCACCGCACACCGCGGCCGCCGTCGTCTCCTCGGACTGGAACCGTGAGTACTCCCGCGAGCAGGCCGTCTTCCCGGTCCACCACCTCAAGCAGGACAAGTACTTCCCGCCCGTGGGCCGCATCGACGGCGCCGCAGGCGACCGTAACCTGGTCTGCTCCTGCCCTCCGATCGAAGCCTTCGAGAACTAAAGGACTCCTCACGATGACTGAGAACTACACTGCGCTCTACGAAGAGCACAAGAAGCTCGGCGCTTCCTTCACCGATTTCGGTGGCTGGCAGATGCCCCTGAAGTACTCTTCCGAACTGGCCGAGCACCACGCAGTCCGCCGGTCCGCAGGCCTGTTCGACCTTTCCCACATGGGCGAAGTCTGGGTCACCGGCCCGGAAGCCGCGGCCTTCCTGGACTACGCCCTGGTCGGCAAGATCTCCGCCATGTCGATTGGCAAGGCCAAGTACTCGCTGATCTGCCAGGAAGACGGCGGCATCATCGATGACCTGATCACCTACCGCCGCGGCGACGCCAAGTTCCTCGTGGTTCCGAACGCCGGCAACGCCAAGGTCGTGGCCGAGGCGCTGGCGCAGCGGGCGGCGGACTTCGACGTCGTCGTCGAGGACGCCTCCGCGGCAACCTCGCTGATCGCCGTCCAGGGCCCCAAGGCGGAGGAAATCCTCCTCCGCCTGGTCCCGGCGGAACAGCACCCCCTCGTCACCGGGCTCAAGTACTACGCCGCCGTCGAGGTGCCCTTCACCTTTGCCAGGAACACCACGGAACTGCTGCTCGCCCGCACCGGCTACACCGGCGAGGACGGCTTCGAGATCTTCGTGGACAACGACGACGCCGCGGCCCTGTGGCAGGCAATCGCCGCAGTTGCCCGGGACGGCGAGCTGATCCCCGCCGGCCTGGCCTCCCGCGACTCCCTGCGCCTGGAAGCGGGCATGCCGCTCTACGGCAACGAGCTCTCCCGCGAAGGCAACCCCTTCTCGGCAGGCCTGGGTCCGGTAGTTTCGCTCGCCAAGGAAAGCGACTTCGTGGGCCGCGCCGCCCTGGAAGCCCTCAAGGCTGAGGGCGCCGGTTCCACCAGCGGCCGCAAGCTCGTGGGCCTCAAGGGCCTCGGCCGCCGCGCCGGCCGCAGCCACTACCCGGTCCTCAAGGACGGCGTGGTGGTGGGCGAAGTCACCTCCGGCCAGCCCAGCCCCACCCTCGGCTACCCGGTCGCGATGGCTTACGTCGACGTCGAACACGCCGAGCCCGGCACGGCCCTGGACGTGGACCTGCGCGGAAAGGCCGAGCCGTTCGAAGTTGTCGCACTGCCTTTCTACAAGCGCGCCAAGTAGGTTTCGAGTGGCTCGCGGCTCCGCTGGGTGGGGGACCGTGGTTGCGTTTGGCCCGTCGGGTCCGACATCCTCTGCATGCTCGGTCGCGAAGACGCCCGCTGGGCGGACGTGACGCTCCCGCAGGGGCCCACACCGTCCGGGTTCCCTGACCGAGCTTGCGAGGTTAGGGGGACGGTGGGGACGCATGCTGCCGGATGCCGGCACCCGATGGGGCCGTGCACGTCACCTTCGAAACAGCTCACCTCGGGTTCAGTTTCAGTCCGGCACCTTTGGCTCGCTTTCGAAGGCCAAAGGTGCTGGATGATGAGCCACCTACCGCAGGTTGGGCCCGCGGGAACCACGGGCCCATAACTAAACCCGAAAGGGCCAGCGTTCTTTTCCGGAACTGTTGGCCCCGAAAACTGAACTGACTTCTAGCGGCGGGAGTGAGGTATCCGGCAGCATGCGTCTAAGCGAGGAACGAGCGAGCATGCAGAGGATGGCGCACTCGCGCCGCTTCACCCGACCACAATTTGTTTTAGACCAACCCAAAGGAAAAAACATGGCAAAAGTTGCACCTGAACTGCAGTACTCCGACGAGCACGAGTGGGTTGCCCGCGAAGCCGGGAACCTTGTGTCTGTCGGTATCTCCGCCGTGGCCACCGATGCCCTCGGCGATATCGTGTACGTTGACTTGCCCGAGGTCGGTTCCGCTGTGACTGCGGGGGAGACCTGCGGCGAGGTGGAGTCCACCAAGTCCGTTTCGGACCTGTACTCCCCGGTGACGGGCGAGGTCACGGAAGTGAATTCCGCCGTCGTCGAGGATCCTGCCCTGATTAACAACGATCCGTATGGTGCCGGCTGGCTGTTCAAGGTGGCCGCCGAGTCCGACGGTCCGCTGCTTTCTGCGGAGGAATATGCTTCCAAGAACGGTGGCGAGCTGTGAGCGCGGCAACCGGGGCCGCGGGCACCGGAACCACCGCTTTCGAGCAGGTCGTTTCGCCGAGCCTGGACATGGTGTTGTCCGAGCTGGATCCGGAGATCGCGGCGAAGATCGACGACGAGTTGAACCGACAGCGTTCGGGCCTGGAAATGATCGCCTCGGAGAACCACACTGCCGTGGCTGTCATGCAGGCGCAGGGCTCGGTGCTGACCAACAAGTATGCCGAGGGCTACCCGGGCAAGCGCTACTACGGTGGCTGCGAGCACGTGGACGTCATCGAGCAGCTCGCGATCGACCGGGTGAAGGCCCTCTTCGGTGCCGGGTACGCGAACGTGCAGCCGCACTCCGGTGCCCAGGCAAACGCCTCGGTGATGCACGCCCTGATCAAGCCGGGCGACACCATCATGGGCCTGAACCTGGCCCACGGCGGGCACTTGACCCACGGCATGCGGATCAACTTCTCCGGCCGCCTGTACAACGTCATCCCGTACCAGGTCCGCGAAGAGGACCACCGGATCGACATGGCCGAGGTGGAGCGCCTGGCGCTCGAGCACAAGCCGGCCCTGATCGTGGCCGGCTGGTCCGCCTATGCGCGCCAGCTGGACTTCGCCGAGTTCCGCCGGATCGCGGACCTGGTGGGCGCGTACCTCATGGTGGACATGGCGCACTTCGCGGGCCTGGTGGCCGCCGGGCTGCACCCGTCCCCGGTCCCGCACGCCCACGTGACGACCTCGACGACGCACAAGACCCTCGCCGGTCCGCGCGGCGGCATCATCCTGACCAACGACGCCGACATCGCCAAGAAGATCAACTCCGCGGTCTTCCCGGGCCAGCAGGGCGGACCGTTGGAGCACGTGATCGCCGGCAAGGCCGTGGCCTTCAAGATCGCCGGCTCGGAAGAGTTCAAGGAACGCCAACAGCGCGTGCTGGCTGGCGCCCGGATCCTGGCCGAACGCCTGGTCCAGCCCGATGTCACCGCCAAGGGGATCTCCGTGATTTCCGGCGGCACCGACGTGCACCTGGTGCTCGTGGACCTGCGCAACTGCGAACTCGACGGCCAGCAGGCCGAAGACCGGCTCGCGGCGATCGACATCACCGTCAACCGCAACGCCGTTCCGTTCGACCCGCGCCCGCCCATGGTGACCTCCGGCCTGCGGATCGGCACCCCGGCACTGGCCACCCGCGGTTTCGGTGAAGCGGCGTTCCGCGAGGTTGCGGACATCATCGCCGAGGCACTGACCGCCGACGCCGACGCCGACCTCTCCGGCCTGCGTCACCGCGTGGAGGCACTCGCCGCCGCGCACCCGCTCTACCCGGGCGTTGCAGCGCTTAGCTGACCGTCTCTTCTGGGCCGTTGGGTCCGGCAAACTTGTCGGAACCAATGGCCCGTCGGGGCCGGCATCCTCTGCGGGCTCGGTCGCGAAGACGCCCGCTGGGCGGACGTGACGCTCCCTTAGACGCCCGCTGCCGGATGTCGGTCCCGAAGGGGCCGCGCTGCTCACCTCCTCCACCGTCCCCGACCATTTATCTAGTAAGGAATCCGACAATGGCTGTTGGCGTCTTCGATCTTTTCTCTATTGGGATTGGTCCTTCGAGTTCGCATACCGTGGGGCCGATGCGTGCTGCGGCGGTGTTCGCGGGCGAGCTGAAGGAGTCCGGCGCCCTTGAACGGGTGGCCTCCCTGCGCGTTGACCTGTACGGTTCGCTGGCTGCTACGGGCCGCGGGCACGGCACCATGACCGCGGTGCTGTTGGGCCTGGAGGGCTTCCACCCCGAGGAGATCCTCCCCGAGGAAGTGGAGGAACGGCTCGCCTCGATTGCCGAAACCGGTACGCTGAACCTTTGCGGCGCCGTCAATCCCGAGTCCGGGGTGTCGCTGCCGTACGGCGAGTCGGACATGATCCTGCACCCGCTCACGGTCCTTCCCCGGCACACCAACGGGATGAAGTTTTCCGTTTCCGACGCCGACGGCGAGGTGCTGCACGAGGCTACGTTCTTTTCCGTGGGCGGTGGATTCATCGTCCGCGAAGGCGAAGAGGACGCGGCCCAGAAGGAACTGGATGAGTCCAAGAAGGAACTCCCGCTGCCTTTCCGCACCGCCGCCGAACTCATGGGCCGGTGTTCCTCCAAGGGGATGGGCATTTCGGACATCATGTTCATCAACGAGCGCGCCTCCCGGACCGAGGAGGAAATCCGCGAGGGGTTGCTGCACATCTACTCCGTCATGGAGGCCTGTGTAGAAAAGTCCCTCAAGCGCGAAGGCGTGCTGCCTGGCGGGCTGAAGGTCCGGCGTCGGGCTCCCGACTGGCACGAGCGGCTCCTGAAGGAAACCAAGGACCAGGACCCCGACTACCGCGACCCGAAGTACTGGCAGGAATGGGTGAACCTGATCGCCCTGGCAGTGAACGAGGAAAACGCTTCGGGCGGCCGAGTGGTCACCGCGCCGACGAACGGTGCAGCCGGGATCATCCCCGCCGTGCTGTACTACGCCCTGCACTTCGCCCCCGGCATGGACAAAGCCACGCAGCAGGACCGCGACGAGACGATCGTGAAGTTCCTGCTCGCCGCGGGCGCCGTCGGGGTCCTCTACAAGGAGCAGGCCTCGATCTCCGGAGCCGAAGTGGGCTGCCAGGGCGAGGTCGGCTCCGCCTCCTCGATGGCCGCCGCCGGCTTGGCCGAAGTCATGGGCGGCTCGCCTGGACAGGTGGAGAACGCGGCGGAGATCGCCATGGAACACAACCTGGGACTGACCTGCGACCCGATCGGCGGACTCGTGCAGATCCCGTGCATCGAACGCAACGCGATCGCGGCGGCGAAAGCCATCAACGCCGCGAAAATGGCGCTCTGGGGCGACGGCACCCACCGCGTCTCCCTGGATGAGGTCATCGTGACCATGCGCGAAACCGGCAAGGACATGTCCTCCAAATACAAGGAAACCGCCATGGGCGGACTCGCGGTCAACGTCGTGGAGTGCTGACGCCCGCGTCCTGACATTCGAGGCTGCGGGTACCGGACGGCCAGGCCGGGCCCAGCAGTGCGGCGGATGCCATGGCAGCGAAGACCGACCAAATGCTGTTGCTGCGGCCGGTGGTGAGCGGCGGAATGGGGCGGTAGACAATCATTGTGTCCTCCTGGTTCGGCACTTGTGATAACCACTTTCCACTGCCTGAATAGTTGCGGACTTTGGGGAACCTTTGCCCTGGCTGTGAGAAACCGAAGGGGCCCCACATGGTGGCGTTGGAACCGACCAGGCTGTAGCTCTCCGTGGGGGCCGATAGACTTGTGGGTGAACGCCTGCGCCGCACACCGGTGCCTGCTGCCTCACGTACGCAACTGATTGGACACGGCCCCCTTGCGAGAATTTACCGCACGCTTTGCCACCGCCGAGGAAATCGAACACTGGGACAAGCACGTCACCGCCAACCCCAACGGCGGCAACCTCCTCCAATCCGAGGCATTTGCAGACGTGAAGCAGCATTTCGGCTGGAAGCCGTTGTATCTCGTCTACGAGACCGAGGCGTACAACAGCTACAATCTGGTCCTGGAGAAGTCGTTTCCACTGCTCGGCAAGCTCTGGTACCTCATCAAGGGCCCCGACGTTGCCGGCGTCGAGGACATTCCGGGGATCATCAAGGCCAACCGGGAATTCGTCAAGCGGGCCAAGCTCGGGGTTTTCGCCGTGAAAATCGAGCCGGACATCGTCCTCAGCAGCGAAGCCCGGGACGTGATCGAGGCTACGGGAGTGGTCAAGACCCCGAACCTGCAGCCGAACGACTCCACAGCCCTGCTGGACATCTCTCCCGACGAGAACCAGCTGCTGCGCAACCTGCATTCGCGCGGCCGCAACGCCGTTCGCAGGGCCATCCGCGAAGGCGTCGAAGTCCACACGATGGAACCCACGGAAGAGAACTTCCGTTCCATGTACGCGCTCATGACCAACACCGTCGAGGCCAAGTCCCAAGTGCGGGTCCGTGAATACGGGTATTACCGCCAGTTCTGGACCAACTTCATCGAGCGCGGCCAAGGCAGGCTCCTGTTCGTCTTCGAAAACGGTGTCCCATCCGTCGGAGCCTTCGTCATCAACTATGGCCGGAAGGGCACCTACAAGGACGGCGGATCGCTGCAGAAGCGCGCGCAGTACGGCGATTCGCATTTGGTCCAGTGGACAGCCATCAACCAGGTCAAGGAGCTGGGCTGCACTGAGTACGATTTCTGCGGCACTCCGCCGGCGGACCGGCTCAAAGACACCTCACATCCATTCCACGGACTTGGCCTGTTCAAGACCAGCTTCACAAAGACCGTCACCGACTTTGTCGGGTGCTACGACCAAGTCATCAGCCCGCTGAAGTACAAGCTCTGGACCGCTGCCGGGGAACGTATCGCACGGCAGATCTACACCCGCCGCACGGGCCAGCAGTTCTACTAAAATCGCGGCACCACCCCGGCCGCTGCATGTGCACGACACCATACTTGGAGGAACCACGCCCTTTGGAGGATCACCCGCGTGACTGACCGCCCCGACAATAGGCCCAACACGGACGGGTTGCCCAAGACGCAGCCGCTGAAGCCATCCCAGGTGCGCCAGAACGTCAACGCCAAGCGCATGCTTCGCAGGCTCGTGCAGAGCGAGAATCCTCCCACCGCCCCCCTGAGCATCGTGGACCGCCTGGCGGGCAGTCCCTATGCCAATCCCATCATCCACGTGGGCGGTGTTGACGCTTCGGCCCGCAAGACCATCGACTTCGCGCTGCACATGGCCGAATCGATGTTCCGCTATGGAGCCGGTGCCCTGGAAGTCGAAACCAGCATCATCGCGGTCACGGCGGCACTCGGGTTGAAGAACATCGAAGTGGACATCACCAACCAGTCAGTCCAGATCAACTACGCACCCAAGGACCAGACCCCCCTGACCCTGCTCCGCGTCGTCCGTTCCTGGACCAACAACTACGCAGGTTTGGCCCAGGTGCACCAACTCGTCACGGACATCGTGGCCGGCGGGGTGGGCAGGGCCGAGGCCGTGCGGCGGCTGGATGACATCATCCGGAGCAGCAAGCCCTTCCCGCGGTGGATGGTCACCATGGCATTCGGCGTCTTCGCCGCTGTTTTCGTCGGGGTGCTGGGTGGGGGACTGGGAGCATCCGCCCTGGCTTTCGTCTCCAACATGCTCGTCAATCTCGTGGCCCGTCAACTGGGCAAGTGGCGCACTCCTGACTTCTTCGTGACCGCGGCCTGCTCCTTCCTGGTCACGTTCATCGCCCTCATGCTCCACTGGGCCGGCGCGGACATTCCGCCGTCCATCGTCGTGGCGGGCGGCATTCTCCTGCTCTTGCCAACGGGCCGGCTCGTCTCTTCGGTGCAAGACGCCATCAACGGATTCCCCGTGACTGCGGCCGGACGTTTCCTGTCCACCATCCTGACCTTCGGCGCGATCGTTGCGGGCATCGCCGTCGCGGTGGTTGTGGGCGACCTCATCGGCAGCGTCGCGATCGACGTCACGCAAACATTCCCCGAGGCGTATCCATTGTGGGGCCAGGCCATACTGATCGCCATCGGGGTCATTGCCATCGGCATCACCGAACAGACCCTGCTCAAACTCCTGCTCCCGACCGCGGCAGTGGGCTTGGTGGGTTACTTCGTCTTGTGGGGGGCTTCCACCCTTGGCTTCGGAGACCGGCTCTCGCCGGCGATTTCCGCCGTGGTCATCGGCCTGCTCGCCCGGATGGTGGCACTCAGGCTCGGGGCGCCGCAACTGGTGGTGGCCGTTCCCGCGGCCCTCATCCTGCTGCCCGGCTTGAAGATATTCCGTTCCATGTATGTCTTGACGGTGCAGGAAGCGGATGTCCTGCTGGGTTCGGGCGGCATGCTCAACGCGGGAGCGATCGTGCTGGGTGTGGCCGCAGGGATTGTGCTGGGCGACAACCTCGCCCGGCCGCTGACCAAGGGACTGGCCAGCAACGAGCGGCGCCGCGTCCGTCGGCGGTAGCCCGCCAGCAGACCGAACGCCAAAGCGCCAGGCGGTTAGATCTGTCCGATCGGGAGTTTCTTCTCGGCCTGGAAGTCGTCCTCCACCCGCCCCTGGGCCCAGTATCCGGAAAGCGAGACCTGGGAACGCTCCAGCCCGCGCTGCTTGAAGAAGATGTCCCGCAAGCCCTTCATGTAGCCGCGCTCACCGTGCGCAAACACGTCGACCCGGCCGGGCAGCCACTCTGCATCGCCCAACGCATCAAGGAGGATGGTGCTTGATCCGGCCGGGACTCCGGAGCGAAGCAGCCAGCGCAGCTCCACACCGTCGGGCGCCTCGATAGCAAGGATGTCGGCGTCGCTATCGACTTCGAGGAAAGCAAGGCCCTTGGCGTCGGCCGGCAGGGATTCGATCGCGGCGGCAATCGCCGGCAGCGCGGCGTCGTCGCCCGCGAAAAGGTACCAGTCGGCGTCGGGCGCCGGGTTGTAGCCGCCGCCGGGACCCGTGAAAACAAGGGTGTCTCCGGGCTGGGCTGAGAGCGCCCACGGGCCGGCGAGGCCCTCGTCGCCGTGGACCACAAAGTCGATTGCCAGTTCCCGCGCGGCCTGGTCCACCCAACGGACGGTGTAGGTGCGGGTGTAAGGCCACTGTGCGCGGGGCATGGTCTCGCGGATGGCCCAAAGATCAAGGGGCAGCTCATAGTCGACACCGGGCTGAGGGAACACGATCTTCACATACCGGTCCACGAAGTCGATGTTCGCGTAGCCGGCAAAACCGGGTCCGCCAGCAATGATGCGCACCATGTGGGGCGAAAGCCGTTCCGTGCGCAGCACAGTCAGGTTCACTTGCGGGCGGGTATTGCGGGACGCAGACGACGTCGCGGGCAAAGATGTCATGTAGGCAAGCCTAAGCTAGGGCAGTGCTGGAAGCTCCCAGATGACGGGATCTGCGCCTTGCCTGCGGAGCAGTGCGTTGGCCCGGCTGAAAGGGCGCGAGCCGAAGAATCCCCGCGAGGCGGACAGTGGACTGGGGTGCGCGGAGGAGATCACAGGGGCGCCTTCAAGCAGCGGCAGTACGGCTTCTGCGTCCTTGCCCCACAGGATCGCGACGAGCGGACTCTGCTGCCCGGCAGCGGTGCGGCGGCGGGCCACGGCGGTGACCGCCGCCGTCGTGATCGCCTCCCAGCCTTTGCCCCGGTGGGAGCCGGCCGCACCGGCCGCGACGCTGAGCACCCTGTTGAGGAGGAGTACTCCTTGGCCCGTCCAGGCCGAAAGATCGCCGTGGACGCGCGGCGGGAGCCCGAGATCGGACTCCATCTCACGGTAGATGTTCGAGAGGCTGCGGGGGATGGGCCGGGTTGGCGCGGAAACCGCGAAGGAGAGCCCGACGGCGTGTCCCGGCGTCGGGTAGGGGTCCTGGCCCAGGATCAGCACCTTGACGTCTGCCAGAGGCTGCCGGAAGGCGCGAAGGATGTTGGACGCGGCAGGCAGGACATGGGTTCCGCGGCTGGCCTCGCCCGCCACGAAGGCCAGCACCGAGCGCAACTCGTCCTCGACGCCGGAGAGCGCGTCAGCCCAGTCCGGGGCCATGAGGTCCTCCAGGGCCATTCCGGGGAGTGCCTCGAATCCCGCAGAGTCATCCTCGGATTCAATCTCAAATAACGCTTCTTCGCCTACCACCCAGCCATTGTCCCTGTCCTGAGTCCCCTCGAGGAAATGGGCTACCAGGGAAAGCGGCGCCGGGGAAGGCGGCGGGGCAAATGAAATCGGTGTTATTCGCCCGTTACCATGGGCGGGGGACATTTTCAGTCAATGCGTCGAAGGAGTGTGTCGTGGCAGAACCCGCACGGGAACCCATGGCGTCCGAAGCAACTGGATTGGTGCTTGAAGACCTGTCCGCCGGACTCCGCAACGATTCGCCGCTCGGCGAGCGCGAACAGCAGATGCTGGCCCTGGAGAGGCAATGGTGGAAGTACGCCGGGGCCAAGGAACAGGCCGTCAGGGAACTCTTCGATCTCTCCGCGACCCACTACTACCAGCTGCTCAATGCCCTCATCGACACTGAGGAAGCATTGGCCCACGATCCTATGCTGGTCAAGAGATTGCGTAGACTACGTATGTCACGGCAGAGGGCCCGCACCGCGCGTCGTCTCGGTTCTGACGCATAGAGCACCCGCTGATCCCCCAGCAAGCAAGCAGCAAGGACAAGGCTTCACCATGACCAAATTTGCCCGGGATGAATTCGACCGTGTCCCGCAGAGCTCATCGCGGCAAGGTGTCCACAGGCTCGTCGCGTCCGCTTCCCGTCCCGCGCTGTGGCCGGTGCTGCTGCTGGGCGGCATCGCGCTGGCTGTCGGCCTCGTTGCCTTCCTCATCCTTCCCAAGCTTGGCTTCACCTCGTCGACGACGCCGCAAGCCGTCGTCAGCGCGGACGCCTCCAAGCAAAGCGCCGCGGCGTCACCTTCCGCAAACAGCTCTGCGCAGGCATCCAGCCAGCCGAGCCCGAGCGACACACCTTCCAACCCGCCGACGGCCACTACAGCCACACCTAGCACGGCGCCGTTGGACAAGACAGCGGCAGTCGCGGTCTACAACGGCACCACCACCGGCGGCCTGGCTGCCCGCGTGGCCGGCATCGTGCAAGGCGGGGGCTGGCCATTGGCAACCGTCGCAAACTGGGGCGGCATGCCCCAGCAGACGTCGTCGGTCTTCTACAAAGGCGCAGCCCAGAAGGGCAACGCCGAAGCGCTCGGCAAATTGCTGGGCATTTCCAACCTTGTGGACAGCGCCGAATTCCAGCAGCCCGTGGTTGTCATTCTGGGCCCCGGCTACAAGTAGCAGCCCGGTTACGCCTCAATAACATTGCGGCTACCCCCACCCAAGGTTGCGCTACGGCAACGTGACTGTGGTTACAGTAGTTGTGAGCCGGCCCGGAGATCCCGGAAGCCGGCCACTGCTAGTTGAAAGTGTGGGGATCATGGCTTTGGGAACCGTCAAATGGTTCAATGCCGAAAAGGGCTACGGATTCATCACCGTGGATGAGTCCGGTGACGACATTTTTGTGCATTGGTCTGCCATCCAGATGGATGGCTTCCGTGCGCTTGAAGAAGGACAACGGGTCGACTTCGAACTGGGCGAGGGCCAGAAGGGCCCACAGGCAGAAAGCGTGCGGCTTATCTAGTGGGTGTTGCGGCAACAGGGCAGTCCTGGCCTTTTGGAACCCGGCCCCTTCGAGGACGCCGGTCCCGGGTAGTTTCCCTTCTTGCAGGCTTTGCAGCCTTGGCCCTTGGACTGGCCGGATGTTCGGCCCCCATCGGCAACGCCAGGCTCAGCTCCGTTACCCCGAGCGGCGACGGCGTCCTGCGCATCGGCGTGATTCTGGACAATACCGGTAGCTCCGCATTCCTCAACGAGTCCGAGCTTGCGGCGGCCAAGCTGGCTGTCAAGCAGATCAACGACGCAGGCGGATACAAGGGCCACCCTGTCGAGTTGCTTCCGTCATCGGCCGTCGGCGAAGGCAGCGGCGCTAGCCAAGGGGCCAGGGCGGCGGCCTTCACTGCCGATGCCGCGGCGCAAGCCAAGGCGCTGCTGTCGGCCCACGCCGACGTCGTTGTGGGGCCGACGGATTCCAGCCACGCTCCCGCCGCCATCGATGTGTTGTCTCCAGCCCGGATTCCGCTCATCTCGCCTGCAAACACGGCGTCGGGGCTGAGCAGCTACAAAAACGGTGGCTTCTACTTCCGGACCTCGGCCGCTGATGCCGCGCAGGGCAGCGTCTTGGCGAAGCTGGCCCACGACGCCGGTGCCAAGAGGATTTCCGTCCTCCACGAAGCCGGGGACTACGGCACGCGCGTCTCCGGAGCGGTCATGGACGCCGCCCGCAGCCTTGGCATGAACGCGGTGTCCAACGCGGAATTCACGCCGGGCAAAGCAGCCCCCGCCGCGGCGGGCATCAAGTCGGGCACGCCGGACGCCGTCGTCGTGGTTGCCCGTGACGGTGCCCAAGGCGCCCTGGCCGAGCTGCTGAGCGCGGGGCTGAGCGGCAAGAGCCTGATCCTGAGTGACGGCGCCATCCGCCAATACGGAACAGCGCTCGGTGCCGGTGGCCTCGACGGCGCACGCGGAATTCTTCCAGGCGTCTTCCCGAGTGCGGAGTTCCAGGCCGGGCTGACCGGGATCGACCCCCAACTCAAGGACACGACGTATGCCGCCGAAACGTACGACGCCGTCACCCTCGCGTCGCTTGCGGCCGCAGCGGCGGGCGACGACGCCGGTGGCTCGATCGCGGCCTGGCTCACCACGGTGTCGGGCGGGACGCGCCCGGCGTCGGGCGACGCGGCAACGAAAGAGCGCACGTCCTGTGCGTCATACAAGGATTGCCTCGATCTGCTGAAGGGGGCCAGGCTCCCGGATTACGACGGCGAGTCCGGCACCATCGGGTTCGACGCCAACGGCGACGTTACCTCGTCCAATTACATGGTCTTCACCTACGGAGCCGACAACACTGCGCGGGTGAGTGGCAAGGAGACTGCTTCACGGACTCCGTGATCGGGTTGTGCCTGGAGCGAATTCGCTTGGCGTGGCGAGCACTTTCCTGCGCTTTCTGCTTGCACTCTCCTCGGGTGAGTGCTAATTATTGATTAGCACTCTCAAGCACTGACTGCTAATTCTTCACACGGCTCCGGCCGTATGCAAGCAGAGGGTGCTTGGGAGAACAAAGAAAACCTTGCTGGGGTGAGATCCGGAGCAGGCGGCGTACAGAGGCCGAATGTGAAGGATCGTCCGTCGCGGGCACCGCAGTGAAGGCACCTTCTTAACGACTGTCCCGAAAGGACTACCGCCGTTATGGCCAAGATCATTGCATTTGATGAAGAGGCGCGCCGCGGTCTCGAGCGGGGTCTGAACACCCTCGCCGACGCCGTCAAGGTCACCCTCGGCCCGCGTGGACGCAATGTCGTCCTCGAAAAGAAGTGGGGCGCTCCCACGATCACCAACGATGGTGTTTCCATCGCCAAGGAGATCGAGCTGGACGATCCTTACGAGAAGATCGGCGCCGAGCTGGTCAAGGAAGTTGCCAAGAAGACCGACGACGTCGCTGGCGACGGAACCACCACCGCCACCGTGCTTGCCCAGGCCCTCGTCAAGGAAGGCCTGCGCAACGTAGCTGCCGGCGCCGACCCGCTGTCCCTCAAGCGCGGCATCGAGAAGGCTGTTGAAGCCGTTATCACCGAGCTGCTCGCCTCCGCCAAGGAGATCGAGACCAAGGAAGAGATCGCAGCCACGGCTTCCATCTCTGCCGGCGACACCGAAATCGGTAACCTCATTGCTGAAGCCCTGGACAAGGTCGGCAAGGAAGGCGTCATCACGGTCGAGGAGTCCAACACCTTCGGCCTGGAGCTTGAACTCACCGAAGGCATGCGCTTCGACAAGGGTTACATCTCCGCATACTTCGTCACCGACGCAGAGCGCCAGGAAACGGTCCTCGAAGACCCGTACATCCTGATCGTCAACTCCAAGATCTCCAACGTGAAGGAACTCGTTGCGGTCCTAGAGAAGGTCATGCAGTCCAACAAGCCGCTGCTGATCATCGCCGAAGACATCGAGGGCGAGGCCCTGGCCACCCTCATCGTCAACAAGATCCGTGGCACCTTCAAGTCCGTCGCCGTCAAGGCTCCGGGCTTCGGTGACCGCCGCAAGGCACAGCTCGCCGACATCGCTATCCTCACCGGCGGCCAGGTCATCTCCTCGGAGGTCGGCCTCAGCCTCGAGAACGCAACCCTCGAACTGCTCGGCAACGCCCGCAAGGTTGTTGTCACCAAGGACGAGACCACCATCGTCGAAGGTGCCGGCGACGCCGACGCCATCGCCGGTCGTGTTGCACAGATCCGTGCCGAGATCGAGAACTCCGACTCCGACTACGACCGCGAGAAGCTGCAGGAGCGCCTGGCCAAGCTGGCCGGCGGCGTTGCAGTCATCAAGGCCGGTGCCGCAACCGAGGTGGAGCTCAAGGAACGCAAGCACCGCATTGAGGACGCTGTCCGCAACGCCAAGGCTGCCGTTGAAGAAGGCATCGTCGCCGGTGGTGGCGTTGCCCTCATCCAGGCTGGCGCGAAGGCATTCGCCAACCTGCAGCTCGAAGGCGACGAAGCAACGGGCGCCAACATCGTCCGCGTTGCCATCGACGCTCCGCTCAAGCAGATCGCTCACAACGCTGGCCTCGAGCCGGGCGTTGTCATCGACAAGGTCCGCGGCCTGCCGTCGGGCCACGGCCTGAACGCCGCAACCGGCGTTTACGAGGACCTGCTGGCTGCCGGCGTCAACGACCCCGTAAAGGTCACCCGCTCGGCTCTCCAGAACGCTGCCTCCATCGCTGGTCTGTTCCTGACCACCGAGGCCGTTGTTGCCGACAAGCCGGAGAAGAACGCTCCGGCCATGGGTGGCGGCGACGACATGGGCGGCATGGGCGGCTTCTAAGCTCCCGCGCCGGCTCACCAGCCACACGCACGACGACGGTCCCCACTTCAGGTGGGGGCCGTCGTCGCCGTTTAACGACGCCCGCTCACCTATGTCGGGTTTGGCCCGACGCTCGCTCACCTATGTCGGGTTTTGGCCCGACGCTCGCTCACCTATGTCGGGTTTTGGCCCGACGCTCGCTCACTGCCTTGCGGTCCGGGAGTGTCGGGATGGTCTGGCAGGATGGAAACCATGACGATTATTGCTGCCGCCGATGGTTCTGCCCTCGGCAATCCCGGGCCTGCCGGTTGGGCCTGGTACGTGAACGACTCTTGCTGGAGGGCTGGCGGCTGGCCGCACGGAACCAACAACCAGGGCGAGCTCATGGCGGTGCTTGACCTCTTCCGGTCCACGGCACACGTTCCCGATGAAGAGTTGAAGATTCTTTGCGACAGCCAGTACGTCATCAATTGCATCACCAAGTGGATGCCGGGGTGGAAGCGCAAGGGTTGGCGCAAAGCGGACGGAAAGCCCGTCTTGAACGTCGATCTCCTCAAGGACATCGATGAGGCCATTGTCGGCCGAAAGTACACGTTCGAGTGGGTCAGGGGCCACGCTGGCCACGAGCTCAACGAGGCTGCCGACGATCGCGCCCGTGCGGTCGCCACGGCGTTCCAGCAAGGAACGGCCGCTCCTGCCGGTCCGGGCTACCCGGGAGCTGGTGAAGCTGCACGATCCTTGCCCCGAACCCCGTCAGTCCGCACGTCGTCAGTCAGGACAGCGCCTGTGGAGGCGCCCTCGCTTTTCGACGACGACCAGGACGACGCTGATGCCCTGGATGAAGACCTCACCTTGTTCGGCGGTCAGGACCTCTTGAGCGGGTCGTCCTTGCCGAACGCGGCGACGGCGTCCACGGAGGCGGAGACGTTCATCGAGCCCACTTTGTTCGCCGGCGACGACGAAGAAGCGGACCTTGGCCAGCCCGGCGGGCGTTCCGACGAGGAAACGGTCATTCTTCTTGAGAAGGAGCTCCTGAGACCCGACGTCAGGGGAGACCTTGGGCGTACGGGGATCCTGCTCCACCCGGACTTCACTGAGATTGGCAGCTCCGGACGTGTCTGGTCCCGCGACGAGCTCATCATGGCGTTGGAGGGCGATCCAGGCGACACCGCGGAGGTGGAGATGATTTCCGCAGAGCGCATCTCCAGCAACACCATGCTGCTCAACTACAGAAGTTACGGGCGGACCGGCGCGGCATTGCGGAGTTCGATCTGGTTGCTGGAGGACGGCCGCTGGCGGTTGCGCTTCCACCAGTCGACGCCGGAGAAGTAGCGGCGGAAAGCGACCTTGAAAACAACGAGATCCCGGCGAGCAGATTAGCCGCCCGCCGGGATCTCCCAGCCTCAGTTCCTAGTAGCTGAACCGCTGGGTGTTGCCTTGCTCGGCCTGGAGGTAGCTTGCCGCGGCGGAGGACAGGGCCAGGTTGATGGATGCAAGCGAGGCCTCCACCTTGTTCTGGGTCAACGTCCACTCGGAGACGAGGGCCTGGAAATTGTTGGCCGCTGATCCCTTCCAGGTGGCTTGGAGTTCGTCCAGGCCACGTTTCATCGCTTGGACGTCGGCGCTGATGCGATCCACGGTGGCTTTGACGTTGGCGGACTTGAGCTGGAGCAATTCGGTATCGACGGAGATAACGCTCATAGGGCGTGGCCTTTCGACTAAAGGGGGTCCGGCACGTGCGGCTGGCTTGTGGTCCACACAACGAGCCTAGAAGCCCTCTCATGGCCCAGGCAGAGCCGAATCTCCGTATGTGGACAACTCGCTACATCAAGACGCCCAGCGTAGAAAACTGTTAGTCGGAGATTTCCGCCTCGGCAACACCGGCATCTTCAGGCACCTCGGACATGTCGTCCTGGAAGGGGAGGCTGACAACCAGGGTGGCCCCGCCGCCGTCGGTCTCTTCGACCCTGACGGTGCCGCCGTGGGATCCCACAATTGCCGCGACAATCGCGAGGCCGAGCCCGCTGCCGCCGGTCTCCCGCGTTCGCGAAGTGTCCGCCCTGTAGAAGCGCTCGAAGATCCGGGGCAGCTCCTCGGCCGGAATGCCGCTGCCGTGGTCCCGCACCTCGAGAACGGACATCGGACCGGCGGGAGTGTTCCGCACCCCGACGGCGAGCTCGATCGGTGTTCCTTCGGGTGTGTATCTCAGGGCGTTGCCCACCAGGTTTCCGAGCACCTGCCGAAGCTTGGCCTCATCACCCTGGACAGGGGCAGCCGCTGCCGCTCCGCCGTCGAGCCCCGTGAGCGAAATCTTCCGCTCGCCGGACGTCGCGAGGGAGTCCACGACGGCGTCGTTCGCCAGCAGGTGCAGATCCACCGGCTTGAGCTGCAACGGACGTTGTTCGTCCAGGCGGGCGAGCAACAGCAGGTCCTCCACCATGGAACCCATCCGTTTGGCCTCGCTCTCGATCCTGCCCATGGCGGTGCCCACGTCTTCCGGCGTGGCAAGTGCGCCGTGGCGGTAAAGCTCGGAGAAGCCGCGGATGGTGACCAAGGGGGTGCGCAGCTCGTGGGAGGCGTCGGCGGCGAATCGCCGCATCCTGGCCTCGGAGGCCGCACGGGCCGCGAAGGACGACTCGATATGGGCGAGCATCGCGTTGAGGGACGCCCCCAGGCGGCCGACTTCGGTGACCGGGTTCTCGACCTCGACGCGGCGTGAAAGATCACCGGCAGCGATAGCGGCCGCCGTCTTTTCGACGCGCGCGAGGGGGCGGAAGGAACGTGCAACAGTCCAGGTGGCGATGAAGAACGCGAGCACCAGGGTCAGGAGTCCGACGCCGACCACCACGAGGGTGGCGTGTTCCATGACTCTGTCAACGGGGGAGAGGGGCAACCCCACGATCACCACCGCGTTTTGCCCGGTCCGGTTGTCCACGACGTTGACCGCCACCACACGCCAATTGCCGCCGGCAGTGCCACCCACTTGGAAGGGTGCGTAGTTGCGGTCCTTGGCCTCAATCGGGCTGATGCTGGCGATATTCGGCCGATCGGTCTTGCTGCCGCCGAACGGATAGGGCGGCTGTCCCTGGACGTAAAGCGTCAAGGAATAGTCGGTGGGCACGGCGGGGCTCGCCTCAGACAGGTTGGCAAAGGATTGCTGCTGCTGGGCGGTCTGGACGGCAGCCTTGAGCTTGTCATCCACTTGCCCCTGGAGGTAGCTCTTGACGAGCGTCAGCGTCCCGGCGCCCGTGGCGGCCAGTGCAAGGAGCAGCAGCCCCATGATGATGGCGACCAGCTGCGACCTGAGGGAGGCCGACTTCCAACGGTTGAACAAGGTCAGCGCTTCTCGGCCGTCCGCAGTACGTAACCGACGCCGCGCTTGGTCTGGATCAAGGCAGTGGCATCCGGGTCAATATCCACTTTGCGCCGGAGGTAGGAGATGTAGGACTCCACGATCGAGGCGTCGCCGTTGAAGTCGTATTCCCAAACGTGGTCCAGGATCTGGGCCTTGGAAAGCACCCGGTTCGGATTCAGCATGAGGTATCGCAGCAGCTTGAACTCGGTGGGCGAGAGCTCGATGATGGTGCCGCCGCGGCGGACCTCGTGCGCGTCGTCGTCGAGCTCCAGGTCATCCACGCGGATGACCGCGTCGTCGTCTTCCATCGGCTGCGTGCGGCGCAGCACCGCGCGGATCCGCGCCACTACTTCGTCGAGGCTGAAGGGCTTGGTGACGTAGTCGTCGCCGCCCACGGTCAGGCCGGTGACCTTGTCTTCCGTGTCGTCCTTGGCAGTCAGGAACAGGACGGGGAAGTGCTTTCCGGCGGCCCGAAGGCGGCGGGTGACAGTGAACCCATCCATATCGGGGAGCATGACGTCCAGGACCGCGAGGTCCGGGGCGTGAAGATCGGCGGCAGCGAGCGCTTCGCGGCCGTTTGACGCCGCAACGACCTCAAAGCCGGCAAAACGCAGCGAGGTGGAGAGCAGCTCACGGATGTTGGGTTCGTCGTCGACGACGAGGAGCTTGGCTTCGGGGCCGTTCTTTTTCATACCATTCATGATGCTCCCAGTTTCTGGGAGTTGACTGGATGCTTGTTGTGAGAATTATCGGGGTGATGGTTGTGGTCCGCGTTAGCTGCCGAGCGCCAGCCCGACGCCGAGTCCCACCATGGTGACGGCAATCCCGCCGTCGAGGACCCGCCAAGACGCAGGGCGCGCAAAGAAACCACGGAGCAGTTTCGCGCCGAACCCGAGTGAACAGAACCACAGAATACTGCCCAGCATGGCTCCGGCGCCGAACCACCACTGCAGCCCGGGCCCTTGCGCGTTCGCCACGGATCCCAGGAGCAATACGGTGTCCAGGTAGACGTGGGGGTTGAGCCAGGTCAGTGCCGTGACAGTTGCCAGCGCTGCCGCCAATCCGCCTCGAGCGGAGCCCGGGGGCCCGGGCTCAGCGGATACGAGCGATTGCGGCTTGAGGATCCGCCGCGCCGCCATCACCCCGTACGTGACCAGGAAGGCGGCGCCGACGTAACGGAGAACGACGACGGCGGCAGGCGCCGCGGTGAGCAGGGCTCCTGTCCCGAGCACTCCGGCCGCGATGAGCACGGCGTCCGAGATGGCGCACACGGCAACGATGGCTCCGACATGTTCGCCGCGGATTCCTTTCCGGAGGACGAAGGCATTTTGGGCGCCTATGGCAACAATGAGGGCAAGGCCTGTGCCGAGGCCCAGGCCTGCAGCGTGGAAGACATCGGGGGAGTTCATGCTTCGAGGCTAGGTTTTGCCTTCAACATTAGTCCAGCTAAATATTCTTAGGCATCGTAAGATTCTCTTATGGCCCGATTCTCTTCTGAACAGTTGCACACCTTCGCCGCCGTGCTCACTGAAGGTACGCTCGACGCCGCTGCCCGATCACTGAACATCACGCCGTCGGCGGTCTCCCAACGCCTCAAGGCGCTTGAACAAGCGTCCGGCAGGGTATTGCTGCAGCGCAGCAATCCTGTCCGGGCCACGGAGTCGGGACACGTGGTGCTCAGGCTGGCGCGGCAGCTCGCCCAGTTGGAGGCCGACGCCGAACTGGAACTGGGCCTGCCGGGCGAATCGCCGATGGTCTCGGTTCCGATCGTGGTCAACGCGGATTCCTTGTCCGTCTGGTTCCTCAAGGCACTTACCAGGATCCCGGCGGAGCTGAACGCCGTCTTTGATCTTCACCGGGACGACGAGCAGTATTCAACGTCCATGCTGCGCGCCGGGACGGTGATGGCCGCCGTGACCGCGACTCCCGAGCCGGTGCAGGGCTGCCGGGTGGAGCCGCTGGGGAGCATGCGGTACCGTGCCGTCACCACTGCGGAATTCAGGGCGCGGTGGCTTCCCGACGGCGTCGATGTCGCCTCGCTGCGCGCGGCTCCGGCCGTGGACTTCGACCGCAAGGATGAGTACCAGCACCGTTTCCTCGAGCTCCTGGGCGGTGCCCGGCGTGGGATGGAACCGGCAGGGCCGCGGCACTATGTTCCCTCCAGCCAGGAGTTTGCCGAGGCCATCCGCTTGGGGCTCGGGTGGGGACTGCTGCCTGAACCGCAATGCGGCAGGGACATAGCCGATGGGCACTTGGTGGAGCTCGCGCCCGAGCAGCCGCTGGACGTGCCCCTGCACTGGCAACGGTGGCGGACACCGTCGCGGATCCTGGACGCCGTGACCGCGGCGGTCCGGAGCACCGCTGCGGAAGTGCTGCGGAGGCCCTGAACAGGCGGCCCGGGGCAACGTTCGCGGCTAAAAGCCAACACGCCGCGGGCCCAGTCCTAAATTGTCAGAGCCCCGATTCACACTTGAGCCATGGAAAACAAACAAGAATCACGCGTTGAAACTCAAAACGTCGAATTCCATGTCAGCTACCTGGATACGCTTTCCGGACGCATCGAGCACGAAGAGTTCAGCGACCGCCTTGCCGCCGAACGCTTCGCCGATGCGCAGCTCAAGGACGGGGACTCCTGGGCCGTCGTCGACGTCGTCGTGCTGCAAGCAGCGCAGCAGCCGGAGCGCGCACAACAGCTGGTTGCCTAGCCCTATCCGGCGGGTACGTCCTTGGCGTCCATGATCCGGTAGGCGTAGCCCTGTTCGGCGAGGAAGCGCTGCCGTTTGGCGGCAAAGTCCTGGTCGAGGGTGTCCCGGGCAACCAAGGAATAGAAGCGTGCAGCACGGCCGTCCTGCTTGGGGCGAAGCAATCGTCCCAAGCGTTGAGCCTCTTCCTGGCGGGAACCGAAAGACCCGGATACCTGGATCGCCACGGAGGCCTCGGGCAGGTCGATCGAGAAGTTGGCCACTTTGGACACCACGAGGGTCTTGATGTCACCGGCGCGGAAGGCATCGAACAGCTTCTGCCGCACCTTCACACTGGTATCGCCCTTGATCACCGGGGCGTCCAGGCGCTCGCCGATCTCATCCAACTGGTCGATGTACTGGCCGATCACCAGCAGCTGCTCGCCCTGGTGCAGGGCAACGAGCTGGTCCACCAAGTGGGTCTTGGTCTCCGACGTCGCGCAGAGCCGGTACTTGTCGGCATCCTCCGCCATCGCGTAGGCGACGCGCTCGTCCCGGGGCAGGTCCACCCGGACTTCGACGCAGTCGGCGGGCGCGATGTAGCCCTGGGCTTCGATGTCTTTCCACGGTGCGTCGTAGCGCTTGGGGCCAATCAAACTGAAGACCTCGCCCTCGCGACCATCCTCACGCACAAGCGTCGCAGTGAGTCCCAGACGGCGCCGCGCTTGGAGGTCCGCGGTCATCCGGAAGATCGGAGCCGGCAGGAGATGGACCTCGTCGTAGATGATGAGTCCCCAGTCGTGGCCGTCCACGAGTTCCAGGTGCGGGTACAGGCCTCCGCGTTTCGTGGTCAGGACCTGGTAGGTGGCGATCGTGACTGGCCGTACCTCCTTGACCGCGCCCGAGTACTCGCCGATTTCCTGCTCCGTCAGCGACGTCCGCTTCAGGAGCTCGTCTTTCCATTGCCGGGCCGCGACAGTGTTGGTGACCAGGATCAGCGTGGTGGTGGAGCTGGTAGCCATGGCTGCGGCCCCCACCAGGGTCTTGCCCGCACCACAGGGCAGCACGACGACGCCGCTGCCGCCCGCCCAGAAGTTCTCCGTGGCAAGTTTCTGGTACGGCCGCAGGTGCCAGCCGTCCTCGTTCAGGGCGATCAGGTGTGGAGTTCCGTCCACGTAGCCGGCGAGGTCCTCGGCCGGCCAGCCAAGCTTGAGCAACAACTGCTTGAGCTGTCCCCGCTGGGAGGAGTGCACCACCACGGTTTCGCCGTCGATCCTTGGCCCCAGCAAGGGCGCGATTTTCTTGGCCCGGATGACTTCCTCGAGTACGGGATAGTCGGTGGTGCGCATGACCAGTCCGTGTTGCGGGTCCTTTTCGAGGCGCAAGCGACCGTAGCGGGACATCGTCTCTTCGATGTCGATCAGCAATGAGTGCGGCACCGGGAACCTGGAGTAGCGCAGGAGCGTGTCGAGGACTTTTTCGGCGTCCAGTCCTGCGGCGCGCGCATTCCATAGGCCCAAGGGGGTGAGCCGGTAGCTGTGGACGTGTTCAGGGGCGCGTTCGAGCTCGGCGAACGCCGCGATCGCATGCCGCGCCTCGGTAGCGAGCTCGTGGTCGACCTCCAGCAGGATGGTTTTGTCGCTCTGTACGATCAGCGGACCGTCGCTCACTATTGTTTCCTCACTTGCGCGGTTCGCCCGCGGGCTCCACATCGATGATGCGATGGATGGACAGGACTCTTTCGGTATCCCGGGCGGCGTCGAACACCCTGACGCGCCCTCCGGACACTGATACGGGAACAACGGTTTCGGTATTGGAATTCCCCAAGCCGTCCACCACGTTCATGGTGACCGCTTGCTTCAGCCGGATGGCCCTCTGCAGGGTTTCGAGTCCCAGTTGCGTTGCCGCCTCGCCGGTCGCTTCGCCGTGGACCGCGCGGTGGTGCCTCAGCACCGCGAGCTGGGCGTCGACGTCGTCGTCCGGCGGAGCGGTGCGGGGCGCCGTGTAGACGGGGCGCACGCCACCGGCCACCGCCGTCGTCCTCTTATAGCGCACGACGGCGGTCTCCGCCTCCTGCACGGCAGGGGAGAGTCCCAGCTCGCGCAGCACCCTCGCCGTCTCCCGCGGGCTCGCCGTGGAGGTCAGTACTGTGGGGGCGATCCGGACGAGTCCCAGGCTTGCGGCTCCCGGCTCCCGGACGAGCTCGGCGATGGCGGCCTCGTCGTCGCTTTGGATGAAACTGGGGCTGCTGGCGACGCGCAGCCGGCCGTGCCTTGAGGCGATGTCCTTGATCAAGTAGCGGAGCGGTTGGGGAACGTCGGTGGCGGAGTGCGTGCGCAGGAACGTGAGGATGGTTTCCGCGTCCTGGCCGGCGTCCAACGCGCGCCGGATCGAATCTGCGGAGAAGCGGAAGATCGTGGCCGGACCCTGGCCTTCGGCGTCGGCGAGCAAGAGCAGTTTTTCGCTCAGTTCAGGTGCCAGATAGCCCGGGGCGACGGCGGTCAAGTCGGCCTGGAGCAGCACATGGTTGACCGCGGCGGGCAAGTGTTCGCCGAGGATGCTGAGTGCCAGCTCGGGCTGTTCGGTGGCAATCGCAGAACCAAGCTGGGTCAGGGCGCCCGAGCCCATGAGCCCCAGGAGTTCGGCTTCGTGCAGGATGCCGCGGACAAGGGAGCTGAACCGCCGGGACATCCGGGGCTGGGCCCATTCCGCGCGTTCCATGACGGCTTCGGCGTTGAGCACCGGCGCCTTGCCGTCCGGTGCTCCCGCCTCGAGGGTGAGCTCCTCGAGGATCTCCAGGATCCGTTTGCGCACCAACGGGGCGTCAGGGCGCTGGGCCTCGGCGGACAAGGCATTGATGGAACCTGCCGGAGAACCGGATCGCGGTGCCGTGGTGGCAGGTCCGGAGAGGGTTTGTCCCACGAGGGAAGGAGCGCGCTCGCTGGCGAGCCAGGCGTTGACCAGCCAGAGCCACTGCTCCTGGCGGGGAAGAGTGAGCCATTCCACCGACGGCGGCTGAACCCAGGTGGAACTGTCCACGTCGAGGCGCAGCAATCCGGACAAGGCACTGAGCTCGAGGATCAGGGCGGTCTCGGACAATCCCAGGCGGAGGCTGTCGGCCAGGCGTTTGAGTTCACGCACGCCGACCCCTCCGCTGCGCAGGGTAACCACCGGCTGCTCGCGGACCGCGTACAGGAGGTCACCCACCAGGCGGAGCACTTCGGCGATGGCCCCCATGGCGGCATTCCGGCGCAAGGCAGCACTCGTTTGGCCCAGCTCCGGCACGGGAGGCTTCAACGTGAAGTGGTCCACGATCGCGCCGCCACGCAGGGACAGGCCGACGCTGTGCGGGAGTTCAACGTGGCCGGCGTCCAGGGGAACAAGCAAAGCGCGGGCCAGGAGCCAGTCCACGGGACCGACGTCGCGGCCTTCATGGAGCACGGAAGCCTTGCGCTGGGCTTGGGGAACGGCGCCCATGGCCCAGCTGCCGAACTTGTTCAAAAGGGGACGCGTCCGTGCAGGTGCCTCGGACAGAATGTGTTGGAGGTCCTCCGGTGTCGATGTCCAACGTTGCAGCGCCAGCGCCGCGTCCATCGGCGTCGTGGCGGGCAGGATATTGGCCCCGCTCTGGTGGAGTTCGGCGACGAGATGCACCACGCGCTGGGCGAAGGCGGGTTGCAGCCGTACCAGCTCGGTGTAGCTACGGCCCAAGCCGGCCGGGTAGATGCCGATGACGTCCTTGAGGCTGCCCACCGGCAAGTAGAAACGCTGCCGGCCTGGATTGTGCACCGTGGCCGGCGGATCGGCGCGGTGGATGAGGGCCAGTTCCTGGAGCTTGTTAAGGATCGGCTCGAGCGCGGCAAGGGTGGCGCCGTTGATGCACTTCTTCAGTCCTGCCGCGGAGACGCTGTGGCCGGTGTCGGTGTTGGTGCACAGGTGGATTGTCTCCAGTACCTGCATCTCCGGTTTGTTGAGCCGTTCCAGGGCGCGCTGCACGCTGACCCGCGCACTTGCCCGCGCCGCGAGTGCGGCGAAGTCCGGGACCACGGGGGAGATGAGGTCGGGCCGCGCGGCAAACAGGGCCCGCAGCGAGTCATCGCTGCGCGCTTCCAGTTCCTTGCTGAGCGCGCGAATAAGGGACATCAGTTCAACGTTACCGCCAGCCGGGTCCGCCGTCGGGCTTTCCGGCTGCTCATTGGCGACGCCGCGCCCGGACAGAGTCAACCACCAACGCGGCCATCAAAATGAAGGCGAGCGGAAGCCCGTAGAGAGCGGTGGACGTGACCCAGACCGGTGCCACGGCGTTGGCGAAAGCTACGGCCATGACGGCCGCTACGGACGCCAGGGAAAGGACTGCGACGATGGCGGCGACGATCGTGAGCGGGCGGCGGAAGTCGCGGGGAATCATGGAAGCAACGCTAACAGTCCCGGGCCGCATCCCCTGTTGCAGGCCAAGGTGCAGCCTCGTTGCCGACAAAAGGCGCCAGGACCTGCCTGCGTGGTCTCAAAGCGAGAATCCGCGGCCGGGCAGGATAACCTTGAAGCAATAGACCAACACGGTCCAGGCAGTTACCCCTATTCCCGCAGTATCCTGCGGATGCGGTGGCGCGCCGGCTGTGTCTCGCAAGTAAGAACGAAGAAGGTTGATTACGTGCCCACCGGCAAGGTCAAGTGGTATGACAAGGACAAAGGCTTCGGATTCCTCGCGGCAGAGGACGGCCAGGAAGTGTTCCTGCCCAAATCCGCACTGCCCGAAGGCGTAGCGGATCTCAAGGCAGGCACCCGGGTTGAGTTCGGCGTCGCCGACGGTCGCCGGGGCGCCCAGGCGCTGGGCCTCCGCGTGCTGGACAAGCTGCCATCCATCGCCAAAGCCAAGCGCATGAACGCACGCGAGCTCGCTCCGGTAGTCCAGGATCTCGTCTCTGTCCTGGACAACCTCTCCGGCACGTTGTCCGCCGGCAAGTACCCTGAAGGCGCCAAGGGCAAGGCCATCGCTGCAGCCCTGCGCAAGGTTGCCGACGAGCTGGAAGCCTAAACCTGCCATGACATCGGAATCCGCTGAAGCCAGTCCTGAAGTGGCCGGAAATGACGCCGCTGCTGGAACGGCTGGTCCCGGTGCCGAGCGGAAGCCGGCAACGGCGAAACCCCGCACCGGCCTTCCTGTGTGGCGCGTCGGCAAGCCGGACGCTTTCTTGGCCGCCGCCGTCGACGTCGCCCGGAACGCGGTGGAAACCATTGCCAAACCGGGTGAGATCGGACCGCATATTGCCGCGCGCTCCGAAGGTGAACGCGTCGTCACGCACCTGTTCGAATCAAGGCTGCCCGGCTACGGCGGTTGGCAGTGGTACGCGGTCGTGACCCGCAACTCGCGCTCGAAAGTGGTCACGGTCAGCGAGCTTGGCCTGCTGCCGTCGGAGGACTCCATCCTCGCTCCTGAATGGGTGCCGTGGGCAAAGCGCGTCCGTCCGGAGGACGAGGCTACCGAAGCCGAAGAATTGGCGGAGGAAGCCGGCGTCCCCCTTGACGCGGACGACGACGGCGGCCCCTCCGCTGAGGACCTCGCCGCCTCCGCCGGCGAACAAGAGAACGACGACGCCGACGACATCGAGGCTGACTAGCACTTGGCGGGCCCGGCGAGCGAACTTCGTGAAGGTGGAATCTGATGTCCACTTTCAAATCGCTGGGTGTCCCCAACTACCGCATTTGGTTCATTGGTGCCCTCATTTCCAACGTCGGCACGTGGATGCAGCGGACCGCCCAGGACTGGCTGGTCTTCGCCCATCTGAGCAACCATGATGCCGGCGCGATGGGCGTGACCTTGGCCCTCCAACTGGGCCCGCAGCTTTTCCTGGCCCCGTGGGCCGGACTGCTTGCCGACCGCTACAGCCGGCGCAGGCTCCTGGTCATGACCCAATCGGCCATGGCTGTCCTGAGCACTGGCTTGGGACTCCTGGTCCTGAGCGGTGCTGCGCAGTTGTGGCATGTCTATGTGTTCGCGCTCTTGCTTGGCGTTGTCTCGGCACTTGACGCCCCGGTTCGCCAGACGTTCGTGTCGGAGCTGGTCAAGGACGACTATCTTTCCAACGCCGTTGCATTGAACAGCGCATCCTTCAACGTTGCCCGCATGATCGGTCCGGCCGTGGCCGGCGCGCTGACGGTTGCCGTGGGGCCGGGCTGGGTATTCATGATCAACACCCTGACCTTCCTCGCAATGCTTGGGGCGATCCGGGCCATCCCCCTCTCCTCCTTGCGCGTCCAACCCCGGGCCGCCGCAGGCAAGGGCCGCATCCGGGAAGGGCTTCGCTATGTCCGCGATCGCCCGGACATTGTGGTTGTCCTCGTCGCGATTTTCATCATGGGCACCTTCGGCCTGAACTTCGTCCTCTTCATCGCAGCCATGGTCGGCACGGTGTTCGGTATGGACGCGGGAGCATTCGGGCTGCTCAACTCAGTCATGGCGATCGGCTCCGTCGCAGGAGCGTTGCTGGCCGCCCGGCGCGGGCGGCCGCGGATGCGGCTCATCTTCGCGGCGGCGGGCGGGTTCGGCCTCGCGAGCGGACTGGCCGCCCTGGCGCCGAACTACACCATGTTTGCCTTGGCCCTGATTCCCTGCGGACTGTTCGCCCTGACCATGATCACGAGCGCCAACGGCTATGTGCAGTCCACCACGGAACCTGTCATGCGCGGCAGGGTCATGGCACTCTACATGGCCATCTTCATGGGTGGAACGCCCATCGGGGCACCGTTCGTCGGATGGGTGTCCAACGTGGCCGGACCCCGATGGGCTGTGGGCGTGGCCGCCGCGGCAGGCGCCGGCACCGCCGTCGTCGGCATCGTGTGGATCATCCGCGCGCGCCAGCTGCGGCTCCGTTTCGATAGGAGCGCCCGCGGGATGCGGTTCTTCCGCATTGAGTCCCAAGGCGCGGGTCCGGACGACGCCGACCAGTCCTGACCGCGCGAACGCGGCAGTCCCTTACTTCTTCAGTTCGCCCACCACATAGTCGATGCTGGCGAGCAATGCAGAGACGTCGTCCGGCTCGATGGCAACGAAGGTAGCGATGCGCAGCTGGTTCCGGCCCAGCTTGCGGTACGGTTCCGTGTCCACGATCCCGTTGGCGCGCAGCACCTTGGCGATGGCCGCGGCGTCGATTGAGTCATCGAAATCGATCGTGGCGATGACATTGGAGCGGTCCTCGGCCTTCGCGACGAACGGCGTGGCGTATTCGGAAGCCTCGGCCCAGTTGTAGATGCGGCTTGCGGAGTCCGCGGTGCGTCCGGAAGCGAAGTCCAGGCCACCGTTCTTGTTGAGCCACTGGACCTGGGCATCCAAGGTCACCAGGGTGGACAGGGACGGCGTGTTGTAGGTCTGGCTGAGCTTCGAGTTGTCGATAGCCGTCTGCAGGTCCAGGAAATCGGGGATCCAGCGGCCGCTTGCCTTGACGCGGGCGGCGCGCTCGAGGGCGGCGGGGGAGAAGAGACCGAGCCACAGGCCGCCGTCGGAGGCAAAGTTCTTTTGCGGTGCGAAGTAGTAGACGTCAGCCTCGGCAACATCGACGTCCAGGCCGCCGGCTGCGGACGTCGCGTCAACCAGGACCAAGGCCCCGTCGTCGCTGCCTTGAACGCGCTTGACCGGAGCGGCCACACCCGTGGAGGTTTCGTTCTGGGGCCAGGCATACACGTCCACGCCTGCTTCGGCCTGGGAAACCGGCCGGGTGCCGGGCTCGGACTTGATGATGGAGGAAGCTTCCAGGAACGGTGCCTTGTTGGTCGCCGAAGCGAACTTGGAACCGAACTCACCGAAGGAGAGGTGCTGGGCCTTCTTCTCGACCAGGCCGAAGCTGGCGACATCCCAGAACGCGGTGGAGCCTCCGACGCCGAGAATCACCTCGTAGCCCTCGGGTGCACGGAAGAACTGGCTAAGTCCCTCGCGGACGGAGCCCACCAGGTTCTTGACCGGTGCCTGGCGGTGGGAGGTGCCCAGGATCGTTGTCGAGGCGGCGGAAAGTGCTTCGATCTGCTCCGGGCGGACCTTGGAGGGCCCGGCGCCGAACCGGCCGTCCTTGGGCAGCAAATCGGCGGGGATAGTGATGCTGTTGTCGCTCACGGGATGCTCCAATGGTGAAGTAGCGGCCTAGATGCGTCGCGGCAGGTGGCAAGCTGCCCCTTCGACTCCCCAATTCTGCCTGACGCCGCAGGCGGGGGCAGAACCGAAGGTGTCATAGTCCGCCACGTGGAAGCATCTGTTCCACGGGGGTTGGACGAGGCACGAGAATTATCCGGAGTAATTCCAAATAAGCTAAGCTTGGAGCTGGCGAAAATACGCAAGATACTGCGCTCGAGGAGCTGAGCTGGATGACGGATCTGATCGATACCACTGAGATGTATCTTCGGACCATTTTGGAGCTTGAAGAAGAGAACATCGTGGCTCTTCGCGCACGCATCGCAGAGCGCTTGCGGCACTCCGGCCCCACCGTTTCCCAGACGATCGGACGGATGGAGCGCGACGGCCTGGTCATTGTGTCCGATGACCGGCACCTTGAGCTGACTGAAACGGGCCGGAAACGCGCCACCGAGGTCATGCGCAAGCACCGGCTCGCCGAACGGCTCCTGGCAGATGTCATCGGACTGGACTGGGCCTACGTCCACGATGAAGCCTGCCGCTGGGAGCATGTCATGAGCGAACGCGTGGAACGCCGGCTCTACGAGCTGCTGGACCACCCCACGGAATCGCCCTACGGCAACCCCATCCCCGGACTCGAGGCGCTGGGCGGAGCCGCGTCCCATGCCTTTACGGATGGTGTGGTCAACCTTGTTGATGCCATGAACGAATACTCACCTGAAAACCGGGTCACCGTCAGCCGGCTGGCTGAACCGATCCAGGTGGAACCGGAACTTCTGCTCCAGCTGGACGAGGGCGGGATCCGTCCCGGCGCCAGGGTGTCCCTGGAACGCGTGGGGGAGTACATCTCTGTTCGCGTGCCCAATATCGACGGCGCGCTTGAGCTGCCGCCTGAGGTTGCCTCGCACGTCTTTGTCACGGTCGCCTAGCCGTCCCGGCGAGGCGGCCCGCAAAGATAACGAAATTATTACCGCGGGGGCTTAATCCCCTATAGTTTGTTACTGGCGCCGATACCAAAGCGTTACCTGATCCGAAGCCGAGTTCTGCCAGCGGATCAGGTGGATTAGTCCATTCACTGGCAGAAGCGGAGGAACCACCATCGGCTGTCGAAAGACGGCCTTGGGGTGAAGTCCGCAGCGGAAGGGCAAACAGTGCGGGACCCCTTCGGGTAGCCCGCGCTTCGCGCCCTTCACGCGGACCGGGTCCACGATCTCTCTGGCCCGAATCCGACAGCTAACTTCGCAGGCTTGCCAGAGAGGAAAACCTTGACCACGCAGAACACCAGGGGCCGCAGGCGCGCGTCCGGTCCTACTGCTGAGCTGCGGAGCACGAACGCCGTCGAGCACGAGCGGCCCCGCGATCCCCATCGCGAACTTCGCCGCCGCAAGGGTCCTTTCCGGCAGATGGCCGAGTTCGCCGCGGCGAGCGGGGCCGGACAGAAGGCCGGAGTGGCCCTTGCCACGACGGGCCTCATCCTGACGGTCGCCATGCCGGGCACCGGCGCCATGACGGCCACGGCCGACTCAAGCCAGGCCGCCTCGGCTGCAGGCACCCAGCCTGAGATTCCGGCCGCTCCAAGTGCCACGATCGACTTCAGCCGTGCTGCGGTTTCCACCACGGCGGATCCTGACAGCAAGCTCAAGCAACTCTTGAGCGCGCAGTCCGTCGGCACCATCAAGACATCGTCCTCCAAGGGCACCCTGGGCGCGCCGCTGGACACCCTGACCACGGCCTCGCCTTTCGGGTACCGCGTGAATCCCATCACGGGCGGTTTGGGGGAGTTCCACCGAGGCCAGGACTTCGTGGCCCAGTGCGGCACCCAGGTCCATGCAGCCGCGGCCGGAAAGGTCACTTTCGCCGGCTGGCATCCGTATGGCGGCGGAAACCGCATTGTGGTGGACCATGGCAACGGCCTGGAAACCACGTACAACCATTTGTCGTCGTTCAACGTCCAGGTGGGCCAAACGGTCAGCCGTGGCGATGTCATCGCATTGAGCGGCACCACCGGCGCCTCCACCGGCTGCCACCTCCATTTTGAAGTCATGGTCAACGGCGACGTCGTTGACCCCCTGGGCTGGCTGTAGCCAATCCGATGGAAGTCTCTCGAATGCTTGTCACGCTCCGTGACCTGAATGTGACATTCAGCCAAAACTCATGTACCGTCTAAGACGCATCAACTTTTAGAGAGTTGATGCACTCGAGTGGATTGCCTAGCTCTGCCACTGCTCGAGGTTCCGTTCGCAAAACATCGTCTGGCAGAGGCGGGGGACCCACTTTTGGTCATCTTCACCGATGGCCTTGGGGTTAAGTCGCACAACTTCCGAGAGGGAGAAGTGTGGCCGGATGACTCCCATCCGAATCCGACAGCTTACCTCGCGGGCATAGGGAGAGGCCTCTTAACGTGTCTTCACGCTCTACTGTTGCGCGCCACCGTGCCGCGGTCACCAAGACCAACTCGCTTGCCGTTATCGCTAAGACTGTCGGCAGCAACGCCGGTGGCGTAGGCCGTCAGGCAGCCGTTATCGCAGCTGCTTCCGGTCTGGTGCTCACTAGCGGTATCGCAGCCAACGCTGCAGAAACCAACGTCCCCCGCGAGTCCACTTCGACCTCCGCCCTGGAAGTCCAGTCAATCGCCCAAGCAAGCATTTCCGCCGACTCCTCCGTCGCCATCAAGTACGAGCGCCCGGCGGTCTCCACCGAAGCTGCTCCGGTTGTCGCAGCTCCGGTTGCCACGCAGGACGCCACTCCGGCTCCGCAGGCTGCAACGGGTGCCGCTACCGGCTCCTCGACGCTTTCGGTCACCGCTGCTGTTTCGCCTGTAACGAAGGTTGCCAGCGGCAAGGGCGCAGCAATTGCTGCCGCAGCTTACGCCCAGCTTGGCGTTGCCCAGGACTGCACCGCCCTGGCTTCGAACTCGCTGGCCGCTGTTGGCATCAACTTCCACGGCTGGCCGGCAGACTACCTCTCCCTTGGCCGTACGGTCAGCGCTGCTGAAGCGCAGCCGGGAGACCTGGTCTACTACCAGAACGGTGGCATGGGCATGGCCCACATCGCCGTTTATGTCGGCAACGGCATGGCGGTCCACGGCGGCTGGAACGGCGGCACCACCGCCCTGTACAGCGTCAACGTCGGCTCCGGCCCGGTCTTCATCCGCGTTGGTGGCTAAATAGCTCCGGCTATATAGCTTCACTGGAACATCCCCGCTGGTCCGCCCGCGGGGATGTTCTGTTTTAACCAGCATGCGCTAACGTGTCCGGCACATGAACTTTGACCGACACTGTGCCCGAACTCCCGCAAGGATTCGGTGATCCGGCCTCCGGGTGTTTACTCTTAGGTTGTCGATCCACAGCCCGTACATGCAGAGGGCAGCCGGCCCTCGCGCCCCTGACGGGTGCGGCCGTGAAGAGGTACGTGCATGCGCACACTCGTTCTGAATGCTGGATATGAACCGCTGGCGGTAGTAACCTTCCGCCGGGCGCTGGTCCTTGTGCTCACCGGAAAAGCGAGCGTAGTGGCCGAAGGCGACGAGCCTGTCGTCGGGCCACAGGAAATTCTCGGACGTCCGTCCGTGATTCTGCTCAATCGCTACATCCGGCCGAGGTACAACACCATCACGGCGGTTACACGCCGCGGCGTCTTGCGCCGCGACGGCCACCGTTGCGCCTATTGCGGGAAAGCAGCCCACACCATTGACCACGTCCACCCCAAATCCAGGGGCGGCGCGGATTCCTGGGAAAACCTGGTGGCAGCGTGCCTTCGCTGCAACAACGCCAAGAGTGACCACACTCCAGCCGAGATGGGCTGGAAACTGAGGTTCACTCCTGCGGCGCCCACCGGGACTATCTGGCAGATCAAGGAGCTTGAGAAACCTGCGCCCGCATGGGATCCCTTCCTCCTGCCTGAATCGGCGGCCTGAACCGGAATCGAGCCTGCTTCCCGGGTAATCTGGGCGGGTGGACTTTGATGCGGTGATATTGGCGGGTGGCAAGTCCTCCCGCCTCGGCGGCGTGCCCAAAGCCCGGTTGAGGTACGACGGCGCCACGCTGCTTCAGCGCGCCGTGGCGGCCGTGCGCGGTGCCGGGAGGGTCGTCGTCGTCGGGCCGGATCCCGGCACTTTGCCGGACGGCACCTTGACCGCACGGGAAGACCCGCCCTACGCCGGACCGGCCGCCGCGATCGCCGCCGGACTCGCCGCGCTGGAAGCGCAAGACGGGGAAGCGCAGGATGGCGAAGCGCAAGACGGCGAAACGCAGGATGGGCAGAGGCCGTCCACGAAGCACGCGCCCTGGGTACTCGTCATGGCCTGCGATATGCCCCTGGCCGCCGACGCCGTTCCGGTACTCCTCCGGGAACTGGCAAGCCGCCAGGACGCGGAAGGGGCCTTGTCCGTATCCGCCGACGGTCGGAAACAGCCCCTGCTCGGGATCTACCGCGTATCCGCGCTACAACGGGAAGTGCGGGCTGCGGAAGAACAAGGTGGACTCGCCAACACCGCAGTGTTCGGCCTGCTTGCTAGGCTTGATCTGCTGGCAGTGCCTGTACCCGCAGGGTCCACCGATGACGTGGATACCTGGGACGACGCCGCGGCGCTTGGAGTGGACGGCGACCTGCCGTGATAACAGCTGTACCGGACAGTGGAGGCCGATCATGAAGAGCCAGGAAGAAACGCTCGAGGAATGGTGCCGGAGCCTGCTGCAAGCCTATGAGCTCGAAGACGTCGAGATCGACATCAACGAGATCCTGTCCCTGGCAGGCGTTGCAGCCCATTCAGTGGTCCGGCCGGCAGCTCCCTTGACCACCTTCATTGCGGGCTTCGCCGCCGGACTTGCTGCGGGCTCCGGACAAGCGACTGAGGCTGCGTCGATGGATGCCGCCATGGGCCTGGCACGCACTCTCGCGAAGGACTACACGAACCCCGGAACCGACGCCGGATGACGGAAGCCCCCGGGCATCTCCCGCACGCCGACCACCTGTGGGCCGAGGCGCGGCAACTAGCCTTCGACAGTGCCACTCCCATTCCCGCCGCACCCGTTGCGCTGAAGGACGCCCTCGGCAGGACCCTGGCCGCTGATGTGCACGCCCTGCAGGACCTGCCTCACTACGCGTCCTCGGCGATGGATGGCTGGGCGGTCAACGGCAGCGGCCCATGGATCCTCGCCGAACCAGGCCATCGGCTGGCCCCGCACCAAGCGAGCCCGATCGTCACGGGCGGCCTGATCCCGCCGGGGGCCAAAGCCGTGCTCCGCAGCGAGAGCGGGGTCCTGACCACGGACGAAGACGGTTTGCCGGTCCTCGCGCTCGGCGGGAACGCGAAACCGGGCGAGCCGCGCAACGGCCAACACATCCGGAACGCCGGGGAAGAAGCCGCGGAGGGCGAGCTGCTGATCAAATCGGGCGTTGTCTTGAACCCTGCCCATCTCGCCCTGGCCGCCTTGGCCGGGCGGGATGAACTGGACGTCCTAGGCAAGCCCCTCGTGAAAATGCTCCTCACCGGCTCTGAAGTGGTGACCGCGGGTGTCCCGGTCCCGGGCCGGGTGCGGGATACCTTCGGTCCCCAGCTTGGCGCCGTCGTCGAGCTCCTTGGCGGGATCGGCGGCGAGCAAATCAAGGTGGGCGACTCCTATGACGAGTGGCTCTCGGCCCTTCAGGAAGGCGAACTGTCGCCGGACGCGCCACCTGCCGACGTCGTCATCACCACCGGGGGAACCGGCCGTTCGGGGACGGACCACTTCCGGCGGGCCATTTCGGAGCTCGGCGGACGCCTGCTGATAGATGGAATTGCGATGCGTCCGGGACATCCCGGTGTTTTGGCTGAACTGCCGGACGGGCGCTTTGTGCTGGGTCTCCCCGGCAATCCGCTCGCGGCCATGATGGTCCTGTTCACGATCGGTGCACCGCTCCTCGCGGGGCTGGGGCACAGGACGCTGCCGGAGGTCGGCGAGGTTTCTTGCGGTGCGATGCTCGACGCCGACCCGGGGCGCACGCGCTTGCTTCCCTTCAGGTTCGTGTACGGCTTGGCCTCGCCGGCCCAGCATGCGGGGCCCGGGATGATGCGCGGCCTCGCCAGCGCCGAGGGAGTCATGGTGGTGCCACCGCACGGGGTGCAACTGGGAGAGGCAGTGCCAGCTTTTCCGTTGCCGTGGGGGCCGCCCCTTCCCCGGCCAAAGCCCACGGAAGACAAAGCCAGGAAGACTCCTGCCAAGCCAGCGCGCAAGGCGTCCTCCGGGCCGGTCGACTGGAGCGCCCTGACGGGCTGAGAGATTCCGACGCCGAATGGACGCAGGTGGATTAGAGGATCAGGCCTTGCAATGATGGGGACATGAACAGGCATGCTCCCGAGCAGGACATCAACGAAGATGACCTTCAGATCCACCCACCCAAGCGCTCCGCCGCGGGCGTCAAGGCAGTCACCGTTGCATTGGAACGCGGTTGGGCCCAAGCGGGCGTCAGCCGGACCGTCAAGTCAATGCTCCGCGTCAACCAACGGGACGGCTTTGACTGTCCCGGCTGCGCGTGGCCCGAGTCCATCACCGGCAAACGCAGCCCCGCGGAGTTCTGTGAAAACGGGGCCAAGGCAATCGCCGAGGAGAGCACCACGCGCGTGGTCGACGCCCGGTTCTGGGCCCGGCACTCCCTGGCCGAGCTTGAGGACAAGACCGAATATTGGCTCGGCAGCCAAGGCCGCATTGCCGAGCCCGTGGTGATCCGCCCCGGAGACACACACTATTCGCCGATCAGCTGGACGGATGCTTTCGCCCTGATCGGTGAGCACGTGAATGCCACCACGCCGGACCGCTGCGTTTTTTACACGTCCGGGCGCACGGCCAACGAGACCGCGTTCATGTACCAACTGTTCGCACGCGGCGTGGGCACCAACAACCTGCCCGACTGCTCGAACATGTGCCACGAGTCTTCCGGTAGCGCCCTCAACCCGACCATCGGCATCGGCAAGGGCACTGTCTCACTGGAAGACATCCACGAAGCGCAACTCGTGCTCGTTGTGGGCCAGAACCCGGGCACGAACCATCCGCGCATGCTCTCCGCCTTGCGTGATTGCAAGAACAACGGTGGCAAGGTTGTCGCGGTCAATCCGTTGCCGGAAGCCGGGCTCCTGAACTTCAAGGATCCCCAGTCGCTCAGCGGCGTGGTGGGCGGCGGCACGGACATCGCCGATGAATTCCTGCAGATCAAGGTGGGTGGCGACCTTGCCTTGTTCCAGGCATTGGGCCACCTCCTGCTGGAGGAGGAGAAGCGGCAGCCGGGAACAGTGGTAGACCGCGCCTTCATCGACGCGCAGACCGATGGCTTCGAGGCCTACGCCGAGGCCCGGGCGGCCCTGGATTGGGTTGAGACTGAACGGGCCACGGGCTTGAGCCGCATCGACATCACCAAGGTGGCCGGCATGCTGGCCGCGTCGAAGGGCACCATCATTTGCTGGGCGCTGGGTCTGACCCAGCAGCCCCACTCGGTGGATACCCTGCGGGAAATCATCAACCTGCTGCTCTTGCAGGGAAACTTCGGCAAGCGTGGCGCCGGTGCCTGCCCCGTCCGCGGCCACTCCAACGTGCAGGGCGACCGCACCATGGGCATCTGGGAGAAGCCTTCCGAAGGCTTTCTGGCAGCCCTTGACAAAGAGTTTGGAGTCACCGCTCCCCGGGCACACGGATACGACTCCGTGGAAACCCAGCACGCCTTGGAGAAGGGCGAGGTGGACGTGTTCGTTTCCATGGGCGGAAACTTCGCCGCGGCAGGCTCGGACACCGTCGCGCTGGAGGAAGGGCTCAAGCGGGCCGGGCTGACGGTGCACATCTCCACCAAGCCCAACCGCGCCCATGTGGTGCACGGCAAGACCTCCCTGATCCTGCCTACCCTGGGCCGAACGGACACGGACGACAAACACCCGGGCGGTCGGCAGATCCTCTCCGTGGAAGACTCCATGTCCGTCATCCACTCCACCCAAGGCCGCCTGACTCCGGTCTCGGAGCACTTGCTCAGCGAACCCGTCATCGTCGCACGCATGGCACAGGCAGTCCTCGGCGATGACCATGCGGTGAACTGGCGTGCCATGGCGGAGGACTACGACGTCATCCGGGACCACATCTCCAGGGTGATCCCCGGCTTCGAGGACTTCAACGCGCGTGTCCGGACCAAGAACGGTTTCGTGCTGCCCAATCCACCACGCGACACCCGCACTTTCGCCACGGACATCGGCAAGGCACGATTCACCGTGAGCCCGCTGGAGTACCTTGAAGCCCCGGGCGGCCACCTGATCCTGCAGACAGTCCGCAGCCACGACCAGTACAACACCACGTTCTACGGCTTGGACGACCGCTACCGGGGCATTTCCGAAGGCCGTCGCGTCATCCTGGTCCACGAGGACGATCTCAGCGAACTCGGCTTCGAGGACCGGGACATGGTGGACGTCATCTCCACTTTCGGCGGAACGGAACGCCGGGCGGACAAGTTCCGGCTGGTTGCCTATCCCACGGCCAAGGGCTGCGCGGCTGCGTACTTCCCGGAGGCCAACGCCCTGGTCCACCGGGAGCTCGTTGCCCGTGAATCCAACACGCCGGGCTACAAGGCCATGACGGTGCGGTTCGTCAAGCATGGGGAAGGCGCCGAACACAGGGAAGCCGTCGGAGCGGTGGGTATCTGAGATGGGACGGGTGACCCAGCGCCGCAAGGTGCACAAATTTGTGCTGGATGGCTCCGCCCAGGCGCTGGAGCACCCGGTCCGCTACCGCGAGGACTTCCTGGCCGTCGAGGAGCCGCTCGAGGTGCGCCTGGGGCACATGTCCTTCTCGGTGACCATGCGGACCCCTGGAGACGATTTCGACCTCGTCGCGGGCTTCCTGGTGTCGGAGGGCGTCATTTGGGACGCTGCCCAGCTCATTTCGCTGCGTTTCTGCGCCGGCGAGGACGAGAACGGCGTGCAGACCTTCAACGTCGTCGAAGCGCAGTTGCGTCCCGACGTCGTCCTCCCTGAGACCGGCCGCAACGTCTACACCTCCAGCTCGTGCGGGATCTGCGGCACCGACTCCATCGAGGCAGTGCGCAAATCCTCACACTTCAGCCCCGCCGGCGACTCCCTGAGCATTCCGGTCGAGGTTCTGGCGTCCCTGCCTGACCGTCTGCGGGAAGCACAGGCGGTCTTCGACAAGACAGGGGGAGTGCATGCCGCCGGCCTCTTCAGAATCCACGACGCCGGCAGCGGCAGTGCTGCCGAGCTTCTGTGCCTGCGGGAAGACGTGGGCAGGCACAACGCCGTGGACAAGGTGGTGGGCTGGGCGCTGCGCGAAGGATTGCTGCCCCTGCGCGGCACCGTCCTGCAGGTGTCCGGAAGGGCATCCTTTGAGCTGGTCCAGAAGGCGGCGCTCGCAGGAATCCCGGTTTTGGCCGCCGTCAGCGCACCATCCAGCCTCGCCGTGGAACTCGCGCAGGAGACGGGCCTGACCCTGGTGGGATTCAGCCGGGGGACCAGCCTGAACGTCTACGCGGGCAGTGACCGGGTGGGGATTAGGGACTTGCAGGGATAGCCGCCAACACTTGGCTATTGTCCAGGAACAACGTAGATTTTATCCATCGAATGGAATCGATTTCCTCCGGACAATGGCCTTGCGTAGGCTGCTCATCTCGGTAAGGAAGCATCTCTACCCAGCCCACCGCCAAAGGGGACTTTAATTGCACGACGACCGCCTGATCACTGAGAAGCGGCTCGAACGTTTTGTCCGGGAGCGGATAGCCCCTGCCATCTATGGCCGCGCACTGCCCCTTGAACTGAGCAGCTGGGATGCCCCGGGAGAGCCCGTTCCGGTCTCGGAAGCACTCCGCCAGGTCTTCGAACCCCAGGAACACGGTGCCGCGTGGGGCAAGGCCTGGAGCACCAAGTGGCTGCGGCTTCGAGGCGAGGTCCCGGAGGGCTGGGGAGCAGCCGATGGTACCGCGGTGGAGATCGTCGTCGATCTCGGCTTCAACAACGATGTCCCGGGATTCCAGTGCGAAGGCATCGCCTGGCGACCGGACGGCACCATCATCAAGGCCATCTCTCCGCGCAACCAGTACGTGCCGCTGAAGCTTCTGGGTGGCGGCCTTTCGGTGGACTTCTACGTCGAGGCCGCCGCCAATCCCGACCTCAGCCAGGGGTGGAGCTTCGCGGCAACCCCGCTGGGGGACAAATCCACCTCCGGCGACGAGCCCCGCTACCGGCTCGGACGCATCGCCATAGCCGAACTCAACGAGGTGGTCTGGGACCTTCACCAGGACATCTGGACCCTCAGCGGGCTGATGCACGAGTTGCCTTTCGAACTGCCCCGGCGGCACGAGATCCTCCGCGCTTTTGAGCGCATGCTTGATGTCATGGACCCGGACGATGTCGCGGGCACTGCAGCCGCCGGCAGGGAAGCCCTCGCCGAGGTCCTCAGTCGGCCCGCTTACGCCTCGGCCCACGAACTTCTGGCCACCGGCCACGCGCACATTGACTCGGCCTGGCTCTGGCCGGTCCGTGAAACGATCCGCAAGTGCGCCCGCACGTTCTCCAACGTTGTCGCCCTCATGGATGAGAACCCCGATTTCGTCTTCTCCTGCTCCTCCGCGCAGCAATTGGCGTGGATGAAGGAGTTCTATCCTGAGCTGTTCATCCGGATTCGGGAGAAAGTAAAGGCCGGGCAATTCGTGCCGGTCGGCGGAATGTGGGTGGAATCGGACACCAACATGCCCGGCGGCGAGGCCATGGCCCGCCAGTTCGTAGAAGGCAAGAGCTTCTTCCTGCACGAGTTCGGCGTCGACTGCCAGGAAGCCTGGCTCCCTGACTCGTTCGGATATTCCGGGGCCCTCCCGCAGATCGTCAAGTCCGCTGGTTCCCGGTGGTTCCTGACCCAGAAGATCTCCTGGAACCAGGTCAACAAGATGCCGCATCACACTTTCAATTGGGAGGGCATCGACGGCACGCGGCTTTTCACCCACTTCCCGCCCGTGGATACCTACAACTCCGAGCTCCACGGCCGCGAGCTCGCCCATGCCCAGCGCAACTACCGGGAGCACGGCAGGGGCACCATTTCGCTGGTCCCCTTCGGTTACGGCGACGGCGGCGGCGGACCCACGCGCGAAATGGTTGCCGCAGCCCACCGGACGGCGGATCTGGAAGGCTCGCCGAAGGTGCGGATGGGAACCGCCGAAGAGTTCTTCAAGCAGGCCGAGGCCGAGTACCACAACCTCCCGGTCTGGGTCGGGGAGATGTACCTTGAGCTGCACAGGGGCACCTACACGAGCCAGGCCAACACCAAACAGGGGAACCGCCGCTCGGAGCACCTCCTGCGCGAGGCTGAGCTGTGGTGCTCGACGGCGGCAGTACGGACTCCCGGGTCGTTCACCTATCCTGCGGCGGACCTCAAGCGCTTGTGGCGGCTTGTGCTATTGCAGCAGTTCCACGACATCCTGCCGGGCAGCGCCATCGCGTGGGTCCACCAGGATGCGGAGCGGAACTATGCCGCGATCGCCCGGGAGCTGGAAGGCATCATCGCGGATGCCGCTTCGGCCCTCCTGGGCGAGGGAGACACGATCTTCCTGCTCAATGCGGCCCCGCATGAGCGCAGCGGGGTTCCCGCGCTCGCCGCTGCGGAAGCGGTTCACGAGGACAGTCCGGTCAATGTCACAGAACGCGCCGGCGGCTATGTTCTGGACAACGGCATCATCCGCGCGGTGCTGGACGCCAACGGACTGCTGACCTCCCTCTCGGATTACGCAACCGGCCGCGAAGCCATTGCGCCCGGGATGTTCGGCAACCACCTTGAACTCCACCGGGACACGCCCAACGAATGGGATGCCTGGGACATCGACGAGTTTTACCGCCGGAACGTCGTCTCCGTCGTCGAGGCGCGATCGGTGACGCTGGAAAGCGCGGGCTGGGACGCCGTCGTCGTGGTGGAGCGGACTGTCGGCTCCTCCACCATCACGCAGCGCATTTCCCTCGAAGCGGGCGCGGAATCCCTCGGCATTTCCACCACGGTGGACTGGCAGGAGCACGAGAAGCTCCTGAAGATCGGTTTCCCGTTGGATGTCCGTGCCGACCGGTCCGCCTCGGAGACCCAGTTCGGGCACGTATTCCGGGCGACGCACACCAACACGTCCTGGGAAGCTGCCAAGTTCGAATTCTGCGCCCATCGCTGGATCCACGTGGCAGAGCCGGGTTACGGCGTCGCCATCGCCAATGCGTCAAGCTACGGGCATGACGTCACCCGGACCATCCGCGACGACGGCGGAACCACCACCAACGTCCGGATGTCACTGCTGCGGGCGCCCAAGTTCCCGGACCCCCGGGCCGACCTCGGTCTGCACGTCCTGGATCTGAGCATCCGGCCCGGCGCCAGCATCGGCGGCGCCGTGGAAGAGGGCTACCGGACCAACCTCAAACCGAGGCTGGTGGCGGGGGCGAACCCTGTGGAGCCGCTCTTCACGGTGTTCAACCAAGCCCTGGTCATCGAAGCCGTCAAGCTTGCCGAGGACGGCTCCGGAGATGTCATCGTGAGGCTTTACGAATCACTGGGTGAACGCTCCACGGGCCTCATCACGGCCAACTTCGAATCACGGATGGTGCAATCAGTGGACCTCCTGGAGCGCCCGGTCGAGGCTCCCGGGGTGACTCCCGGAGCGAGTGCCGCCGAACTGACCCTGCGGCCGTTCCAGTTGGTGACCTTGCGTTTCAGCCGCTGAGTGCGTGCCCACCCACCCAACTGACTCGCATTTGTTGTCGTTTTGAGGGGGCAAAGTCATATGGTCGTAGCAACGCTCTGATTGATGGAGCGTTCTATGGTCAGGTCATTTCCTCAGAGTGCCCGCAACGAGTTTGTGG